>NZ_JBBKBV010000004.1:0-176458 GCF_037892815.1 Oceanobacillus sp. HCA-5259
TAAGTATATATTTCATGTCTGGTAGCGATAGCGGAGAGGTCACACCTGTTCCCATACCGAACACAGTAGTTAAGCTTTCCAGCGCCGATGGTAGTTGAGACTTTGTCTCTGCGAGAGTAGGACGTTGCCAGGCGATAAAAAATGGATTACTTTTGTAATCCATTTTTTTATTATCGCCGAGCGGTCTTTGTGAAGCTTAGTCGTCCTTATACCCTTGGTGAAAGTCAACATTAACTCTAAATGAGGACCGCTTAAATACGGGCTAAAGCCCAACTGCGGCATTCTCCTAAAGGGGTACATTTCCTTTATCTTAATGAGAAGAGTGGAAGCTCAATTAAGTTTGCTTACGTATGAGGCAACTTCGAACTATCTACCGCCCCGGGGGCACAGTTTGTACGTTACTACGATGCACGGCATGTAGCTAATACAAACGCTCTTCGGTGGGACGAGTAATCGCAGTCCCAGGCGTTGCGTACTTAGCCTGTAAGGGAGCTTGCGCCTTTGTTTTAAATTATATAGTGCAAATGAAAAACGTGGCTCTTATAAGAACCACGTTTTTTTGTTGCCCAATAAGCTTTCCAAATGGGACGATTCAAATGGGAACTATTTCGTTCATGAGGAAGACGATTTACCCGGCATAATTTGTTGCATCATTTGCCCGATGCCCTGATTATTCCCGCGGCTCATCGAATAGAACGTAGCAGCACCAACACCGATTGACGCGATTAGCGGTAGCCAGATTCCATTTTTCATTTTTTATCCATCCCTTTCTGTCTAAGCTATTAGACAGTTATAGTGTTAGCTACTTGGTTGCAATCATACGAGGCAGCTATTGGAAATTAGCGGTCAACAACATCTAAAGTCTCCCGAGGGAACAAGTTAGCTCCACGCGGCATTCATACCGGCAAGGCGCCCCGTGACAAGGGCCGAGGTGATGTTATAGCCTCCGGTGTAGCCGTGAATGTCGAGTATTTCTCCGCAGAAGAATAATCTGTCCATCAATTTTGATTGCATTGTGTTTGGCACAATCTCTTTAATGGAAACCCCACCACCTGTAACGAATGCTTTTTCCATCGGAAGAGATCCATCGACTTTAAAGGAAAATTGTTTAATCACTTGAGCAAGTGCACGGACATTCTCATTAGAAAGATGGTTACCTTGTAAGTTTCCGTCAAGGGTTAAAGTATCAAGCAAGAATTGGAGATACCGCTCAGGAATAAGACCTTTTAAGCTGTTCTTAATGGCACGTTTTGGATTATTATGGATGAGTTCGTTTATCTCCTGTCTGATTTTTTCTTGATTTTTGTCGGGGAGAGCATCGATTTGTAAAGTTACAGCCTGTTCTTTCATCAATTCTTTCACGACAAATTGGGAGCAGCGTAAAATGGCAGGTCCCGAGACCCCGAAATGGGTGAAGAGCATGTCCATGCGATGGGTTATAATTGATTTCCCTTTTTTGTTTAATACAGAAACGGCTACATCCCTTAGCGCAAGTCCTTGCAGGATTCGTTCTTTTATAAAAGATTCCTTAGATGTCAAAGGAACTTCTGTAGGAAATAGTGTTGTAATCGTATGGCCAGCTTTCTTTGCCCAAGGGTATCCTTCACCATTGCTTCCTGTATGAGGCACTGCTTTCCCTCCGACAGCAATGACAATAGCCTTCGTTTCATATTCATCTCCATTTTCGCCATATACTTTATGAACCGTTTCTCCATAGTCGACCGCTTTAACTGGAGAATTTAATTTGACTTCCACTTGAAGCTTGTTCAGTTGATCGATGAGGGTATTAACAACAGAAGCTGCTGAATTCGAGGCGGGAAACATACGCCCATGATCTTCTTCTTTTAAGGCAACTCCAAGGTTCTCAAAGAATTCAATAATATCGTAATTATTAAAAACAGAGAACGCACTGTAAAGAAATTTACCGTTCCCTGGAATATGTTTAATTACTTCATCTTCAGGTAGCCGATTTGTTACATTGCAACGACCGCCACCAGAAATGGCCAGCTTTTTACCTAGTTTTTTACCTTTTTCAAGTAAAAGGGTGTGTGCACCATGCTCGGCTGCAGAGATTGCGGCCATTAATCCTGACGGTCCACCACCAATGACAATAACGTCATAAGTCATTTTATTCACTCCTCTCGTTAGATATCTTACCCTTTTCAAGTCAACCTGAGCAACTTTCTAAGTAAATACATGATATTAAAACAGTTTCAATATCAGTTAAGGCAAGTTTATGGTAAAATAACATAGGTATCTATTTAAGAGAAATACAGGTGAAAACATGTCGAATCTTGTCAGAGGATCATTGCTGCTTACAGTAGCAACCTTTCTATCTAAATTTTTAGGATTAATTTATTTAATACCATTTAACGCTCTAGTGGGAAATGAAGGGGGTACGTTGTATAGCCTTTCCTATATTCCCTATAATATCATGTTGAGTATCTCGACAATCGGGATTCCTCTCGCCATGTCAAAAACGATATCGAAGTACAATGCGCTTGGTGACTATGCGACAGGGAGAAAAACCTTTAAGTATGGCACCATTCTTATGTTTATTACAGGCTTTATATCTTTTCTTATTCTTTATTTCGGTGCAGAATTGTTAGCGGCTCGAATGATTACCAACCAAAACCCTGCTTTAGGAACGACAACAGCTGATGTTGTACTCGTTATTCGGGCAGTGAGCTTTGCACTTATTATCATTCCGGCAATGAGTATTATGCGCGGCTTTTTTCAAGGACATGAATCAATGGGACCTTCTGCGTTATCCACCGTGACCGAGCAAATCGTTAGGATTGCATTTGTGCTTGTTTCCGTATTTATTGTTATGGTGGTTGTTGATGGTACAGTAGCTACGGCTGTCGGGTTTGCTACCTTTGGAGCCTTTGTCGGTGCTGTTGGCTCCTGGGTGGTTCTCTTATTCTATTGGAAAAAAAGGAAACCTTATTTGGATGGCTATTTAGAACAGCAAGTTGTACCCAGTGAAACATCGACGAGGGACATTTTTAAGGAAATGTTCAGCTATGCTGGTCCGTTTATTATTGTTGGACTGGCAACATCGCTTTATCAGCTTGTTGATGCGTTAACATTTGAGCGGACAATGACTGCGATAGGAAATAGTGAAACTTGGGCCTTTGGGGCAATTACTACTTATGCCCACAAAATCGTCATTATCCCAGGTACAATCGCAACGGGACTTTCTTTAGCTATTCTTCCGGCATTAACCCGGACATTTGCACAGAGAAATATAAAAGAATTGCATACACAAATTAACCAATCGTTACAAATCGTCCTTGTATTGGTTATTCCGGCAGTAATTGGAATTGCTTGTCTAGCTGATGTGTTTTATGCGTCCTTGTATGGGTTGGATGAGATTGCAACGACAGGAACGCTGCTTGCATGGTATGCACCGGTTGGTCTTTTCTTTGCGTTGTTTACCGTAACAGCGTCGATCTTGCAAGGAATCAATCAACAAAACTTTACCGTGCTGAGCTTAATGGCAGGATTACTCGTTAAGGTATTACTAAATATTCAGCTGATCCAGTGGTTCGGTGCAAAAGGGATTATATTCGGTACTGGTCTTGCTGTTATTATTGCCGTATGTATTAATTTATTCCGGATTAAGCGGTCGGTTGATTTTCCGTTCCGTCAAGTCACGAAACGGACGATACTCATTTTAATTTTTGGGGCGATTATGGCGCTCGCTATCTTTGTTGTAAAAGCAATTCTTGGTATGTTCATTTCGTATGAAACATCACGTACCGGATCCATTATCGTATTGCTTGCAGGAGTATCTGTTGGCGGGGGAGTTTATTTATGGCTCGCCTATACATCAACATTACTTCATCACGTATTCGGTGATGAAATACCGTTTGTCGATAAGTTATTACGTAAGCTCCGTAAATAATGGAGGGATAGAATGCGGTTAGATAAAATGCTTTCCAATATGGGAGTTGGCACAAGAAAAGAAGTAAAAGCCATGTTGAAGAAAAACCTTGTTACTGTTAATGATGCGTTTATAAAAAATGGGAGCAAGCATATTGATCCTGAAATAGATGTTGTAAAAGTGGACGGCCAGAAAATCGTTTATGAGAAATATATCTATTTGATGCTCCATAAACCGGATGGTATTTTATCAGCCACTAGAGATTATCATACAAGAACTGTCGTTGATTTAATTGATCCTTATTTTCAACACTTTCAGCCATTTCCAGTAGGGAGGCTCGATAAGGGTACAGAAGGGTTATTACTTCTTACAAACGATGGTGATCTTGCACATCGCCTTCTCTCACCAAAGAAAAACGTGGAAAAAACATATTTCGCAACTATTGAGGGAAGAATAACAGATGAGGATATTCGTAAGTTTAAGGATGGAGTAGATATTGGGGAAACGGAACTCACTAAACCTGCCGAGCTTGTGATTTTACGAAGTGGTTCTATCTCCGAAATTGAACTGACCATTACGGAAGGGAAATTCCATCAAGTAAAGCGGATGTTTGAGGCTGTTGGTAAAAAGGTCACTTATCTGAAAAGGCTGCGGATGGGCGAACTAACTCTCGATCCATCCCTTCCAAAGGGTGAGTACCGCCGCTTGAATGAAGAGGAGCTGGCTTATTGTGAGCAAGTGAAGGATGCATAACATGAGGTGAGATAGTGAGCCATTATTTTCTTGGAATTGAGATCCCGGATGATTTAAAGAATTTTTATAATGATTGGCAACAGGAGTTAAAGCCGATTTTCCCGTATAAAAGCTGGACAGATACGCGCGATTTGCATATTACACTTTCCTTTTTAGGGGAGGTGCATCGAGACCGTCTCGAAAAGCTTGTGAAGCAACTGGAAATATTACAGTTTTCCGGTAGCTTTACGCTTTCATTGGAAGGACTAGGTACATTCGGGAAGGGTAACCGTCCGCGTGTCCTTTTTGTCGATGTCCGTCTTAATGAGGAACTCCTGCAATTACAACAGCAGATTGTAAAAGCGACAGAAACGTTAGGTTTTGAGCAAGAGAAACGTGCATATCGTCCCCATCTTACCCTTGGAAAAAAATGGGGAAAAGCATTTGATTTGCCAGAAGGTAAGCTAAACGAGATAAAATTACGTTATCAGCAGATTAATCAATTTGAGGTCACTGCCTTTACTTTATATAAGATTCATCCAGGACACGTACCAAGCTATGAAAAAGCTGCTGTTTTTCCACTTTGAATGGCTAGAAAGGGTGGTTTTTAATGGCACAGTTAATTAAAATTCAAGATTACATTACGAGATATGAATGGGATACATTTCGGTACCCCACGCAGTACATCCGTCTAAAACGGGAAAGCTGGGACCGGTTATATGAACGCTGGTCCAGCCCGCGCCGAGACATGCCATCACAAGAAGAACTATATTCGGAGGAAACGGCGGATTCTATTATATCCAAGTTAAAGAATAAATTATTAAGAAAACAAGTTTACTCAGAAACGGTTCAAGAAGAGCAATCAAGTGAAACGGAAGCTCTTCCTGAAACTGAGCAGGAATTAAAACAGGAATTTCTAGATAATCTATTAAACTTTCAGATGAAATGGGCAACATCGACCGTGACTCATCAATCAATCGTTGCCAAAAAATATTATTCAGATTCCTTGTTGAAATATTTGCTCCAGCGACTTCCAGATACGTATCTCGTCATGTATCATCCAATATTTTCAATTAGGCAAGTGCCTGTGGAAGGTGATATTATTTTAATTTCACCTGTGGAAATAGAAGTAATTCAATATGTCGAGTTGGAAGAAGATGCGGTTCTGATGGCAAGCGAAGAGCGGACATGGCATGTAGAGAGCCCAAAGGGAAACAGAAAGATATTAAATCCGCTCATTTCATTAAAACGGACGGAAAAATTAGTGAAAAGCATATTGGCTACAAAAGACATTTCACTACCTGTTAAAAGGAGCGTATTGTCACGTACTAATCCAATTTATTTTGCAAGTGAACCTTACCAGACGCAAATTATTGGCAGTACAAATTATATCGATTGGTTTAATGAAAAAAGATCCTTTCAATCGCCGTTAAAAAATGTTCAAATCAAAGCTGCGCAAACTTTATTAAGATGTTGCCAATCCACCTCATTGAAGCGATCGGAATGGGAAAAAGACGGGAGTGGACATGCTACAATAGAAGAAGCGGAAGACATATAATATGGATCTTTATCGTAAATCCGCAAAGTTGGGAACGGCAGATTACAAACGCATTTTACTGTTTTTATTGGGATTTAGGAGAAGAGATAAAAGGAATCGAACTCCTGGAAGCTTAACAATCGAGTCGGAAAAAAGTGGACGGCGAGACACAAGTTTATAAGGCGGGAAATCAAAAAGCGACAGAACGGAATCCGGTTAATTATTCCGAAATAATACATATAGTTGTAATTTGATACAATTAATTTTAAAATGGTATTTCAAATGTTACAAGTGAAAGATGGGAAAACTTCATGAAGGAATGGCTTGAAAAAGCGGTAGGAAAAGGCTGGACGCTCACTCCAGCTGGCGGCCTAACAGGGGACGCCTATATTGCCACAAAAGACAATCGCAAATTATTTGTTAAACGGAATACCTCGCCATTTCTCGCGGTGTTATCGGCTGTCGGTATTGTTCCTAAGTTGATTTGGACAAAACGGATGGAAAATGGTGATGTGATAACCGCCCAAGAGTGGCTCGAAGGTAGAGATTTAACCAAGGAAGATATGAAGAGCGGGCAAATTATGGAATTATTAAAGAAAATTCATCATTCACCTGAACTATTGCATATGCTCATGCGCCTGGGAAAGAAACCAGTTACATCTGATCAGTCACTCCTAGAGATCGAGGGCCGTTTAGTGCGCCTCGGTTTACTCGAGCAATATGAAGAAGTCGCTGTTGCTTTAAATTATTTGGTGAAGCTTTTACCGATTACCCGAAATCAAAAGCTTGTTGTCTGTCATTGTGATCTTAATCATAATAATTTATTAATGTCTGAGTCAGGGGAGATATTTCTAGTGGATTGGGATGATGCTATGATTGCCGATCCAGTGATCGATTTTGGTTTCCTTTTGAAATGGTATATCCCTAAAGAAGAATGGGACGAATGGCTGGAGAGATACGGAGTCACCGAGCATGAATATTTGTATGAAAGAATGCACTGGTATCTATTGTTGAATGCCCTTGATTATATTAGCTGGCATAGTGAAAGACATGAAGCAGATAAGGTAAAGGAACGGTTGGAGACATTAAGTGAATTGAATCAATTTATGGAAAGCATGATAAACTGACATCATTTGCTTTATCACATATTAACGGTCTGTAATACCCCACCTCTAAACAAGAGGGAAACCGAATATGTGAGGGTTGGGGATAAACAGTCCGTAAATCCCTGATTCTGTTCAACTAACATTCAGGGGGGAAGGATCCACCACTGAATGAAGTATCACTTTATAAATAGAGAAGACATGATAGGTAAGGATGGATAGGAAATGCGTCAACGTTATAAACCATGGGCTGATGATTTTTTATTAGAGCATCAGGATTTAATAATACAAAATCCTACTGAACAAAAGGGCAGATGGCAGGGCTTATTTGCAAGCAAGCAGCCCTTGCATTTGGAAGTAGGAACAGGAAAAGGGCAATTTCTTGTCGGGATGGCAAAGCAGCATCCCGATATTAATTTTATTGGAATGGAAGTTGCAAAGAGTGTCGTCGTGACAGCAGGTGAGAAAGCATTGGAGGCAGAACTGGACAACTTACTGCTCGTCCACGCAGATGCTAATCATTTGCTTGATTACTTTGCGGAGGATGAAATTTCAACTATTTATTTGAATTTCTCTGATCCATGGCCGAAAAATCGCCATGAGAAACGTCGCTTAACGTATACGACATTCTTAAAACAGTATGAACATATTTTACAGCAAGAAGGGGAACTCCTATTTAAAACCGATAATCGTGGACTATTCGAGTATTCCCTCTGCAGCTTCTCCGCATTCGGTATGTTGCTGGGAGAAGTAAATCTTGATTTGCATGCAGAAGAAGATCCATTGAATGTCATGACAGAGTATGAAGAAAAGTTTTCTGCCAAAGGACATCCGATTTATCGCTGCAAAGCT
Source organism: Oceanobacillus sp. HCA-5259 (assembly GCF_037892815.1). NCBI lineage: Bacteria > Bacillati > Bacillota > Bacilli > Caryophanales > Bacillaceae > Oceanobacillus > Oceanobacillus sp. HCA-5259. The sequence continues at coordinate 8,114 of NZ_JBBKBV010000004.1, forward strand.
GTTTTTCAAGGATAAGTAAAAACCGCATATCCCTTTCTAATTGTATATAGCGGGATGTGCGGTTTATAAGAAATGATTTTGTGATAAATATCATTAATCTTTTTTATCTTTCTCTGGATAAATTTCCTCACTTGCCTCCGTTTGATATCGCATTGCAGGAAACGGGATAATGGTCGCTTCCCTTCTCGGTAGTATTCGCTCTTTCATATACACATGAAAGAGTGCCTCGCAAAATGTAAAGAAATAAGCAATCGCCAACGAAATGGCTACTAAAGCTGTTGATTGGCCAACATACATTCCAGAAAATAGCCAAACGACGAGAAATGAAATGCCGAAGTCAACGATAGCTGATGCGAGCATGCCAATTGCAGGAAGGATAAGAATGTCCGCTAGATAAGCAACTCCTGTCAACAAGAGTGAAAGGATAATTAAATGACCAACTGTAACTGATCCAAACACGGCGAGAAATGATGACAGGATAATCGCTGTGTAAACCCATTTAATGCCCAATGCTTTCATATGTACCAATTTAATAACCCCTCGCTTCTTGATTATATAGAGTTAGTATTAAGCTGGTTATAGCTTTTTATACACGAATAATCGAGTTTTAAAAAAGTACTTGACTTTATAGGTCGTTATTTGTCATAATTATTAGTAGTGAAAATAATTAGTTGCCTTTAAGTCAACCCTGTGAGGTTGGCAAGGTGATGCGGAATTTAGTTGTTCGAAGAGAACGACTGATAGTGGAATGGGAATATCCATGCGCTAAAAATCTGCACCTTGCTGGCATAAAGGCAAGGTGTTTTTTTATGCAACAATTTAAAAAAACACCTTTCGCTAGAAAAATAAAATGCGAGGAGAAGGAATATGAAACAACGAGAAATTGGCGTCGATGAACGATTACCCTTTATGCAGAGTCTGCCATTAAGCCTACAGCATTTGTTTGCCATGTTTGGTTCAACCGTGCTTGTACCAATTTTGTTCGGGGTTGACCCAGCAACGATTCTAATAATGAATGGATTTGGAACGTTATTATATATCTTTATTACAAAAGGAAAGATTCCAGCTTATTTAGGTTCAAGTTTTGCATTTATCTCGCCGGTTACAGTCGTCTTGACACATGGTGGCGGATACGGGGCGGCCCTTGGTGGATTCTTCGTTGTAGGTGCAGTACTTGTCCTTATCGGCTTAATCGTTAAGTTTGCCGGAACGTCTTGGATTGACTTTATATTCCCGCCGGCGGCAATGGGAGCGATTGTTGCGGTAATTGGACTGGAGCTTGTGCCAGTAGCTGCGGATATGGCAGGATTGATCGCTGCTCAAGACGAACCTAGAGACACGACAGCGATTACGGTTGCTTTACTTACACTTGGTGCGACAATCATCTACTGGGTAACAATGCGCGGCTTTTTAAAAATCATTCCGATTTTACTTGGAATCGTAACTGGATTTATCATTGCCACTATATACGGTATCGTTGATTATACGGCGGTAAAAGAGGCCGCTTGGATTCAAATGCCGACATACTACAAAATTGAGTTTAACTGGGCAGATATTTTAATTATTTTACCAGCGGCACTCGTTTTAATTCCCGAACATATTGGTCACTTAGTTGTGACAGGGAATATCGTGAAGAGAGACCTAGTGAAAGATCCGGGCTTAGACCGTTCCCTATTAGGTAACGGTATTTCAACAATGATCTCGAGTTTATTCGGTTCCACACCAAACACAACGTACGGTGAGAATATAGGAGTACTCGCAATAACAAGAGTATACTCCACTTGGATAATCGGGGGAGCGGCCATTACTGCAATTATTCTATCATTCTGTGGAAAACTTGCAGCATTGATATCATCTATCCCGACACCGGTAATGGGAGGTATTTCCTTACTGCTCTTTGGAATCATCGCGGTTAGCGGGTTAAGAATGCTCGTTGAAGCACAGATTGATTATAATAATTCTCAAAATGTCATTCTAACGTGTGTCGTGCTTGGAATTGGGATCAGTGGTGCAAGTATCAATATTGGTTCGGTTGCATTGACAGGCATGGGCCTTGCAACAATCGTCGCGATTATCATCAGCATCTTTTTCAGACTGCTCGATGTATTAAAATTATCTAATGAATAAAGTTTCACTTTAGGAAGTCAGAATAATTATGTTCTGACTTCTTTTTCTATATCAAAAGCTGAAGCTAGACAATCTATTACGGTGTAATCGCCCCTAGACCTAACGTATCTGAGAACCGAACGAATTCAGGCGATAGGTAATCGTCGTTAACACCTGACTTTAATTCAACTAATACCCAGTGGGATAGAGCAGGACTGAAAACGCGGCGCTTGTCGCAATGTCAGTAATAGTAGATTTTAGTCGTAAAATTCCACTGAAGTTTCGTTCTATGTTATAATCAAACAAATCAATATTTTAAATGAAGTATGAAAGTACATAAGGGGGAAAAGGGTTATGACGATAAAAACAACGGATGGTATTATTTCACAAACGGAGCAGTATGGTGCAAATAATTACCATCCACTCCCAATTGTGATTTCTGAAGCGGAAGGGGTATGGGTGAAAGACCCGGAAGGTAATGAGTATTTAGATATGTTGAGTGCATATTCCGCTCTAAATCAAGGGCATCGCCACCCAAAAATTATTCAAGCATTAAAAGATCAGGCAGATCGAGTAACACTGACTTCTAGAGCGTTTCATAATGATATTCTTGGTAGGTTGACGGAAAGAATTGCGAAATTAACCGGCAAAGATAAAGTTTTACCGATGAATACTGGGGTGGAAGCCGTCGAGACAGCAATCAAAGCTGCACGGCGCTGGGCCTATGAAGTAAAAGGTGTGCAGGATAATCAGGCAGAAATTATTGCTGCAAGGGGTAACTTCCATGGCCGTTCGATCAATTCCATTTCTTTGTCTAATGATGAAACAGCAACAAAAAACTTCGGACCATTTGTACCAGGGATTATGAAGGTTGCTTTTGGTGAAGTGGAAGCTATTCGCAAAGCAATTACCCCAAACACGGCAGCGATTATTGTTGAACCAATCCAAGGGGAAGCAGGGATCATAATTCCTCCAGAAGGTTATTTACGTGAAATCCGTAAGATCTGTGATGAGAATAATGTATTGTTTATAGCTGATGAAGTACAAACTGGTTTAGGCCGGACAGGGAAGATGTTTGCCTGTGAATGGGAAGGTGTAGAACCGGATATTTATGTCATGGGTAAAGCGCTTGGCGGTGGTGTTATGCCAGTCTCTGCGATTGCTGCGAACAAAGAAATCATGGATGTATTTACGCCTGGATCCCACGGTTCCACATTTGGTGGTAATCCACTTGCTTGTGCGGTTTCTATTGCTTCGATTGATGTCATCGAGGAAGAGGATCTTGTAACGAACTCTCTTCGGCTCGGTAAATATTTCGCTGAAGAATTACGAAAAATCGATAATCCGGATTTAGTGGAAGTGCGGGCGCGAGGACTCTTTATCGGTGTCGAGTTTAACCACCCAGTCCGGGGGTTCTGTGAGACACTAAAAGAAGAGGGAATTCTCTGTAAAGAGACCCACGAGAATACAATTCGTTTCGCACCGCCATTAATAATCACCAAAGAAAACCTAGATTGGGCACTAGAACGCATTCATAACGTATTAAGTAAATAGAGAAATTTTCACTAGGCTGGAACATAACGAATGTGTGACTGGTTATGTTCCAGTTCTATTTTGAAAATATATATAGAGATATACGAGCTTTTGTTACATATTTAAAAGGCAACTGGAGGTTTTTCACATGAGAAATATATCAATTATCGGAATGCCGATCGATCTTGGTCAATTACGGCGCGGAGTCGATATGGGCCCCAGTGCAATTCGCTATGCCGGTATCATAGAAAGGCTTGAGAATAGGGGATACACCGTTAAAGATTTAGGAGATATCCAGATTGGTAGAGATAAACTAAAGACAGATCCGAAAACTGGAATCAGAAACTTGGAAGCGGTCTATAAAGCAAGTGAACAGTTAATGATCCAGATTGAAGAAGTTATACAAAAGGATTCTTTTCCGCTTATTTTAGGCGGTGACCATAGTATGGCTATTGGTACATTAGCAGGGGTAGCTAAATCTTATAAAAATCTTGGCCTTATATGGTATGACGCCCACGGAGATCTGAATACTCCTGAGACGTCTCCATCCGGAAATATCCATGGTATGCCACTTGCTGCATCGTTAGGCTATGGCGAAGAAAGTCTCACTGAAATTGGTGGATATTCTCCAAAAGTAAAACCAGAAAATATTATTATCATCGGTGCGCGTGACCTAGATCCTGGTGAAAAAGATTTTATTAAAGAAAAAGGAATCAAAGTGTACACGATGCATGAAATTGATCGAATCGGCATGCCTCAGATTATTGAAGATACGAATCAATATTTTGAAGAGCAGGGGGTAGACGGGGTGCATCTTTCCTTTGATCTCGATGCAATAGATCCCTTGGACGCACCGGGTGTCGGCACTCCAGTTCCAGGCGGGGTAACGTTCCGTGAAGCTCATCTTGCCATGGAGATGCTTGCGGAAACTGGTAAAATTACATCCGCTGAATTTGTAGAGGTCAATCCAATTCTTGATGAGCGAAATAAAACGGGGACATTGGCAGTTGACTTAATTGGATCATTATTTGGTGAACGAATCCTATCCTAGAGTAATTGGTTATAAAATTCCCATTGTAACATCAGAATAATTGCAAATCCTAAGTGAGAGATTCAACAGCCAGTAACGGCCCAATTTATTCAACTAATACTCAGTAAGGAAAAAACGACTAGATGATGTTTTCCTGTATAAAAGATGCACGGTTAGGGTGCAAATAACATAAATATAGCAGTAAAGAGCTGCTGTTACTTGTTATTTCTTACAGTCTTTGTTATAGTAGTGAAAACAATTAAATATCTCTTATTTTATAAACGATAAAGTAAGGATAGAGGTTGCAGTGACCATTAGTACATATGTGGAGGGTGAATGAGACCCAGTGAACCATATGGAAAGGGGGAATTGCCGAAGCAGAAGGAAGCTCATTAATTCCGGATGCTGGGTCTATATCGAATAGGTATAGATCTGTCATATAGGCAACTATATGGGGAGCTATCAAGCGAAAGAACAATCCATCGTTCGAAAAGCAATAGCGGCCCAAACCGTTATTGCTTTTTTGCTTTTATTGATGGTAAAAAAGAAAGGGATGTGAAATAAATGTATTTTGGTAGATTACTAACAGCAATGGTGACACCTTTTGATAAACACGGAGAAGTAGATTATGGTAGAACGTCAAAGCTAATTGAACATTTACTCGATACAGGAACTGATGGTTTAGTTGTGGCCGGGACAACCGGTGAATCACCGACATTAACGACGAGAGAAAAGGTTGAACTATTTAAATATGTAGTGAAAGAAGTAAATGGCAAAGTACCGGTGCTTGCCGGAACAGGCTCGAATAATACGAGAGCCTCCATTGAACTGACAAGAGAAGTTGAATCGATTGGCATTGATGGAATTATGCTTGTCGTACCATATTATAATAAACCTTCTCAAGAGGGATTATATCAACATTTCAGCCAAATTGCAGCGTCCACATCTTTACCAGTCATGCTTTACAATATTCCAGGAAGATCTTCTGTCAACATGACTCCTGAAACGATTATCCGCTTGTCCCAAGTTGATAACATCGTCTCTGTAAAAGAAGCGAGCGGAGATCTTGATGCAGTATCTCAGATCATTGAAGAAACTGGAGATGACTTCAGTGTATATAGCGGGGATGACGGCATGACGTTACCAATTCTTTCTATTGGTGGAACGGGCGTTGTATCGGTCGCAGCTCATGTGATTGGGAAAGATATGCGAGCGATGGTCCAAAACTTCCTTGATGGTAACGTTACAGAAGCTGCTGGAATCCACCGTCGCATCGTGCCGGTTGTAAAAGCCTTATTCCAGGCTCCAAGCCCATCACCAGTAAAAGAAGCATTGAATGAAATCAACGTACCCGTTGGAAGTGTCCGCTTACCACTCATCCCATTATCAGATGTAGAAAAAGCAAATCTCACGCAAACCCTAGCAAACTTCCAAACAAATACTGTAGAAAATTAATAGAAATATGTTAAAGCTAAGGAGAATTTATTTTTCCTTAGCTTTTTAACTTTAGGGAATTATTAAGGTTCCTTGTAAAATGAAGATGCTGAGGATAACTGAAATTGTTAGCACTAGCCCGAGAGTAACAGTTTGTACGTTGCTGCGACTACTAGATGTGCTAGCTTAGTGGCAAACCTTCTACGGAGGGACGAGTAATCGCAGTACCAGGCTCCCGCGTAACGAATCGCGTTCTTAACCTGCAAGGGCGTTTCCGTCTTTGTTTCAATGTAAATTTCTCCTGAAATCTAATTGTAATCTAAGCATAATCTTTTTGTTACGATTGGATGTTATACTGCAACCATAGATTGCGAATTAGAAATCTATGGAAATGGGGGAAAAAGGTTGAGGAAAAAGATAACAATCGTCACCTTGATAGCTTCTCTATTATTTATCCAAGGCACCTTTCATTTACAAGTCCATGCAAGTGGCAAGGGTGATTTAGAGGAGATCCAACAAGAGAGAAAAGAAATCCAGAACAACTTATCAGCTGGGGAACAGAAAATCAATGAACTTTATGACGATATGAAAGCATTGAACGAGGAAGTCAATCGGTTAGATGACCTTCTACAAGAGAAAGAGGCAAAAGTGGAGGAAATTACATATGAGATTGAAACTACGAAAGAAGAGATTTACACCCTCCAAGCAGAAATCGATCGATTGAATGCAAGTATTGAAGAACGCTTTGACTTGTTGAAAACAAGAGCATCATCCTACCAGAAATCAGGCGGGCTAATTAATTATATTGAAGTGATCTTTGACTCCCAGAGCTTTGGAGACTTCATTAGCCGCGTAACTGCAGTCAATCAAGTAATGGATTCGGATGCGATGTTGATGGAACAGCTTGAAGCTGATATGGAACTTGTCGAAGCGCATCAGCACTCAACACTTGAAAAGCTGAATGATTTAGACCAAATGCATGAAGCGCAAGAAGCAGAACGTGCACAGATTGAACAGGAAAAGCAGCAACAAGAGACGGTTAAAGCGTCTTTAAATGATAAGCGCCAGGAACTAGTTGCTTATGTCGAGCAATTAGAAGGGGAAGATACACGTTTAAAAACAATGGAAGATACAGTGAAAAAAGAAATTGCTGCAGCAGAAGCGGCAGAACGTGAGCGCCAAGAAGAGATTAAACTAGCAGCTGCTGAGAAAGCGAAACAGGAAGAACAAGCCCAAGCTGCAGTGGTTAAAACGAAATCAGTAGAGAAAAAAGAGGAACAGAAAGAAAGCAAACCGGTTCAGGTGAAAAAGGAAGAACCGGCTGTAAATAAACCGGAATCGAAACCAACGCCAAAGCCAAGCGAATCTGATAATAAGTCATTCACAGTTACATCTACCGCTTATACAGCAGACTGTAACGGCTGTTCTGGTGTAACAAGTACAGGAATCGATTTAAAGGCGAATCCAAATGCGAAGGTAATCGCAGTTGATCCAAGTGTCATTCCACTTGGAAGTATCGTTCATGTGGAAGGATACGGCCATGCGATTGCAGGAGATACAGGAAGCGCAATTCGTGGAAATAAAATAGATGTATTCGTCCCAACGCAAAAGCAAGCAACAAGCTGGGGCGTACGCACGGTGAAAGTAACGATTCAGTAATAACAAGTGCTCCTATATAAAAAAACAAAGAAAAGGTCGGCATCTTGGTGCCGACCTTTTCTATTACAATTTTTGACCACAGTTCGAGCAGAAGTTTGCTCCATCTGTTTTCTGCCCGCAATTTGGACAGAAGTTGGGCTTGCTTGAATTGCCAGTTGACTGGTTATTCGCTGCTGGCTGATTTTGTTGCTCCTGTTGTTGATTTTGGTCCGGTTGATTCATTTGTTTCATGTTTTTCATCATTTCACTTGCAACGTTCATGCCCATCATCATCCCGGCCATGTCGGATGCGGTTCCGCCACTTTTTACCTTACCTGAGGCTATACCGTCAGTCATTTCAAGTTGTTGATATTTCGCAACGTCACCAACCATACCCTGGGAAGCAGCTTTCGTAATCATATCCTGAATTTCTTTTGGATAGTTAAAGCTGTTTACATTAAATCCAGTGATGGAAAGCCCTAAATCATAGATTTCCATATCAAGGTCTTCCTGGATGCCCTGTGAGATTTCAAATGAATTTGCTTGCAGATTAAACATATCCTTCCCTTCACGCGCAATCCATTTCATTAAGAGTTGATCCAGCACGGTAGTAATCCGGATTTTTACATCTTCCACGAGATATTTCTTTTTCACACCTGCTACATTTTCGATTAATCTCACATAATCATTTACTTTAAAATTAAATGTCCCGTTCGCCCGGATTGGAATTCCACCCGGTAAAGCGGGGGAGGGGGAAGGGATGTTGATTGCGTTTTTCGTTCCCCATTTCACCGTGAATTGTTTCGTGTTAACAAATAGGACTTCGACACGCAGTCCGGAATTAAAGCCAAATTTAAATCCTTTTAAAGTTGATAAGAAAGGAATGATTTCTGATTCAATATTATACTCCCCATCCTCTTCAAAAATCCCTTCAATTTTTCCATTACTAAAGAAAATTGCATCTTGACCAGGTTGAATCATTAGGCGACTGCCTTTTTTAATCTCCCGGTTCGGCCACTTCCAAAAAATCATATCATCTCTAAATTCTTGCCATTCCACAACGTCTGCTAGTTGATTTCTAAAAAAAGACATGGAATCCGTCCTTTCTCGTTACGTATAATTATTTGTTTAAAATTTCCTACCGCCGCCACTATGCGAGCGGCCAGCACGGGTGACACCGCCACCACCAAATCCACCGCCGCCACCGCTATTGCTATTATTTGACGGTTTTCTTTTTCTTGTGACGGTTTTACGGAGATAGCGGTCATGCTTCCTGACGATTCGCGAGTTATTCCGATTTAAATATGTTCCACTTGTTACTGTACTTTTTCCCCCTGAGGAATATGCCATGATAAATACGATTAATCCACCTAGAGTAATAGCAACCCCAAGTTGAAGATACGTATTTAAGAAAATAGATTCCGGATTTACACCGGGGCGAATATTCAAATATTCAGCGGATTTCTCAAAGAATAGCTCAAAAGCTTCAAAGTAATCGTCATTCGCCAAGTCAGGGATAATGTGATCGAGAATTAATTGTATTCTTGCATCGTCTACATATTCCTCTCCCTTTCCGAACCCTGCGATATAAGCTTCCCTATCCGCGCTTGATTCTATATAAATAGTTAAGATGACCATATTATCTTCTGCGCGGTTCAGTTTTTCTTCTAGTTCATCGGAAATGTCCTGTGTATACCTCTTTAGTGATTTACCCTCGATGTCATTTGTTGTAACGACAATGAAGTCAGTCGACCATTCACTAAAATAGGAGGCAGCTTTCTTTTCCAGCTGTTGTATTTGATTTGCATCTAACAGGCCAGCTTCATCGTAAATTCGCTCGACATCTGCAAAGGCGGGAGTTGTGAATAAGAAAAAGAATGCGATAAAAATGATTGCACTTTTTGATAAACGGTTCATGAACATTAGAAATTGATACCTCCTGTAACAATAAAGGAGAAAATTTTCATTAAGATAAAGGATCCACCGGCAATGCTTGCAAACCATCCGGCAATCTTCGCTTTACTGAGTGGAGGCTTTCCGACAACTTTTCCGGTTTGCCCGTTCATTGCAAAAATATGTTCCGCCTGCTCGTAATCATAGTATACCATCCAGACTGGAAGTAGCGTATATAGGCTTTTTGTTTTTGCCGTACGGATATTTTTATCTTTATAATTCACGGAATGGTATCCACTGATTGTTGAACGAATATAATCATCAAGTGGTTTACGCATTTTATCCTTTACCCGTGGCAATAAATCTTCTGCATCATAATTGTACTTCTCTGCAATATAACCTGCAAGATAAGGGGTTTTGAAGTCTTTTAGATCACTATATTGATAGGGTTCAAGCTTATCCATCAGAGCATCATCCATTTTTTCCGAAGCATCGACTGGCACCCGGCTAAAGTCTATGCGTAAATCTCGGTATACATCATAATACTTTGTTTCCGTATAAATATAATCCCCTCTTGTGTAGTTTCTTACCCTCGTTCCAATTGCATGGACTTTCGCTTCATTTTTTAAATCATAGAGCCAGAAGGGGACATATATGCCGGTAATTTCTTTAATCCGGTCAGCCATCTTGAAATCTTTAGGGGTAAGCAGTCCTCTTCTACACCATTTTCGAAATGCTTGTTCTGCTTGCTGTTTTGAAATGGTGAACGGAAGCACAAGCGAAGGGGCAAGGATTCCAGACACACGATCAGCCAACACGACAGCTGCCCCACAGAAACTGCAATTGGTCGCGGTAGTATCACCATCTGTAACAATGACAGCCCCGCAGTTCTCACATTGATATTCTTTTGCTTCCTCTTCTTCAAATACCGTTTCAATAAAGTCCTCGGAAAAGTTCTCTATATTATCCTGTCTACCGCAATTGTCACAGGACAATGTACCAGAATCGGCATCGAACGTCATATCACTCCCACAGTTTGGACATTTATATTGTATAACCATTTGTAATCCCCCGCTATTCGTTAGATGTCTCGCTTCTGTTCGTCGTTAATTTTGCAATTTCTTCATCTATGGACTCAATAGGTGCTGGTTTGTTTCTTAGCTGTTCAAGTGCTTCAGCTTCATCCAGCTTAAAATTTAGTTCTTCCTCGTAACTCATAAAACCGGAAGTAATGGAGGGGTTCCCACTATTTATTTTTTGTTTCTGGTTAAGTAGTGCTGATTTTTCTTTAATCATTCGGCTTCTTGCTTCCAATTGCCTGACATCCAGCGTTAATTTTTCTTCTAGTAATCTCATTTGCCTTGCTTCTATTAGAAGTCGATTATACTTGGCAACTAGCTCTAACTTTTTACTTTCTAGATGTTCTTGGTCATCTAAAAATCCTGCAGCCTGTGTTTCGATCCTATCAGCTGCGCGTTCCCGGTAGCGCTCTAGCTTTCTAATTTCCATTTCACATTCATCCACTGCCCGCTTAGCTCGTCTTACATCCGCTTCTAATGCATTCACTTCAGATTGTATAGTACGAAGATCGAGGTTCACATCGCGTAATGTTTTTTTAATAACTTTTTCAGGATCTCTGGAACGATCGATTCTACTGTTTATATTTGCTTTCATAAGGGTAGTAAATCTAGAAAGGATTCCCATTCCGCTTCCTCCTCCATATAAGGGTTAATTTTAGTTTAACTCAATATCTCACCTTTCGCATCTGAAAAAATAATCACTTTTATTCAGCGTGAGCGCAACCTTCTCCTGGAGGTCCGCAGTCCAGACACCTCTCGCTTTCCGCGGGCGGCTGGTGAGCCTCCTCGCAGGCAAGCCTGCTGTGGGGTCTCACCAAGCCTATCCTCCCGCAGGAGTCTCGAGGTGTCTGGACTGCTCCCAGGAAAGGCCAAACTAGGAACACTATTTCGTACTCCAGAAGTATAATTTTATCAAGATGGAATAACTTCCATTCATCATAATCATCTTTACCAGTTCAGTTGCCCGGCGGACGGTGACTCCTACGGGAAAAGCACGAGTCCAGACCTGAGCAGGAAGCGAACTTCTTCCGAGGAGGCTGAGGCCGTGCCCGTAGAAAGCATCCGTCCGCCGGGCAACTGAACGGTAATTAGAACGCCAATAAAATGAATGCTCAAAATACTTACGCTGAATGAAAGTGATTCGCTGTTTTGGGCTGCGAAAGTTGGGGTAATATATATTACGGTATAAAGGGAAGTTTGGTTTCATTTTTCTTTTTATTGATAGTAAATTGTGAATAGGACTAATTGTTAAAACTTTGTTATGTTTTTGTAATGTTTTCTTAAGATTTGTAAAGGCTTTATCGGGGTACACATTAAGTAGAAAGCTAAAGAAAGGAATGAAACATGATGAAGAAGCAACTCAAAATTTTCGCCTCGATTTTCCTTTTATCAGGATTCCTTGTAGCTTGCGCAGATGCTGAAGATCCAGCAGAAGAACCAATGACACCGGATGTACCTGGTGAAGAAGCGCCTGATGGCGGCGTAGATCCTAGTGCAGACACAGATGAAGGACTCTAAACGAAAAATAAACACAACGATAACAAAACGGGCTCTAAATAGAGTTCGTTTTGTTTTTTTAGAATAATATATTTGCAATGGCTGAATATTTATTATATACTTTACTCAACAATGTTGAATAAGAGTAAACTAATATTGAGTTTAATTTTTTACAGCGTATTGTAAACGGTTCCAATGATTTGATGAACGGAGGGATAGCGTGGAAAATTTACCGAAAGAAGTAATTATGAAAGAGGTTGGTCCCCGAGATGGTTTACAAAATGAAAAGGAATGGATTCCGACCGAACATAAAATTGCTTGGATTAATATGCTTTCGAATACAGGGGTAAAGGAGATAGAATACTCCTCGTTCGTAAATCCAAAAATGATCCCCGCCCTTAAGGATGCAAGAGAAGTGGGCGAGCGTATTATCCGTAACCCAGATGTTACCTATTCAGCACTTGTTCCGAACATGAAGGGATTAGAGTTTGCATTGGAAGCAGGTATTGACCGGGCATCTGTCTTCATGTCGGCAAGTGAAATGCATAATCAGAAGAATATTAATAAATCGATTGGGGATACGTACCCGATTCTAGAAGAAGTGATTAAGGAAGCAAAGGATGCCGGGAAACTTGTGACAGGATATATTTCAACTGTATTCGATTGTCCATACCAAGGAAAGATTACGCCAGAACAAGTGCTTGAAGTATGTGACCGGCTCGTTGAAGCAGGTGTCGATGATTTATCGTTAGGCGATACGATCGGGACAGCGGTTCCTACCGATGTTGAAAAGCTGCTCGAAGTATTACTGAAACATTTCCCGAAAGAGAAGCTTATTCTCCATTTCCATGATACAAGAGGGATGGCAATCGCCAATATTATGACTTCACTCCATTATGGAATAAATCGATTTGATAGTACTGTAGGAGGGCTCGGAGGCTGTCCTTATGCAAAGGGTGCTACCGGAAATGTGGATACGAATGATGTATTGTACTTGCTGCACGGGATCGGAATTGAAACAGGGATTAGTGAAAAGAAAATGCAGCAAGCAGGTCTCTATATTCAAAACATCCTTGGCAAGCAACTGCCAAGCCGCTCCCTAGCTTATATATCCAATGCCTAATAATGAGCCATGGTACCGAAACGGTTATCATGGCTTATTTTACTCTACTTATCTTGACTTGCAGGTCTTGCTATTCTATCATAATAACGTAATAGAATATTTGGGAAAGGAATGAACACCCATAGATCTGCAAAGTATTGGTAAAAAAATTAAGCAAATCCGATTACGAAAAAAGCTAACACAACAGCAAATTGCTGATCAATGCCAAATATCAAAAAGTATGCTCTCCAAAATTGAAAACGGCCAAACTGCTGCAGCTGTCGCGACACTCTCGAAAATCAGTGAAACATTGGAAGTTCCACTTTCCTGGATTTTAGATGAAGAGAAAGAAGAAGAACTCGTATTACAAAGAAATAATGACCGCCCATCTAAAGTAGGGGACGAGTCCATGGGGTATTCTTATGAACTGCTTGCAAACCGGGCTCATTATAGCGGGATCGAACCAACAATTGTCCATGTTACACCAAAGGAATTCAACAAGCGGACGGAAGGGTATACCCACTCACAGGATGAGTTCATTTTCATTTTGGAAGGCTCCATCATTCTTTTTTATAATGGAGAAAAGCATTTGATGAAACAGGGAGATAGTGCGTATTTCCAAGGGCACAAGCCGCATTTATTCATGCCGGTGAATCAACATGAAGAGGCGAAGGTACTTACATTATTTATTGATAGAGAATAGCCACTACCTGGTTTACAGTTGTTTGTGAACCAGATAGTGGCTATTTATTTACTCAGAATCAGTTATTTTAGATGTATCAGCCTCTGCCTCTATTTGTTCCTTTTTCGCTTTTGTTTCTGGAACAGGGTTGATCGTGCTTACGGCTTGTGTTTGTTTACCTGCGATACCTTCCAGTAATTCTTTTACATCAATACCGGAAGTCTCTTTTAATGTTTCCTGCAGACTTGCCATTAGATTAGTTGCATAACCTGACACTTTATTGGCGCCACCATCACCTTTGCCGCCACCAGTATCAACAACCGTAATCTTATCGATGTTGCCAAGTGGTCCTGCAACTTCTTTCGCATAGTCAGGAAGCATCTTGATAACCATATCGAGTATCGCTGCTTGACCGTACTGTTCGAAAGCTTCGGCAATTTTCTCTTTGGCTTCCGCTTCTGCGATACCTTTGAGACGGATGATTTCTGCTTCCGATTCCCCTTGCGCTCTTAATGAATCAGCTTTAGCTAGACCATCAATCCGTACTTGTTCAGCTTCCGCTTTTGCTTGCGCTTCAATACGGTATTTATTCGCATCTGCTGCAGCCATTTGTTTCGCTTTCTCTGCGACAGCCGCTTGCTCAACTGCATAACGGTCCGCGTCCGCTTTTTTCTTAACTTCTGAATCATATTGTTTTTCTCGACGTTGAATCTCTTTTTCTTCGAGTTCAATTTGTTTTTGACGTTCGATAATTTGAATCTGCATTTCCTGTTCGGTAACTTGTTGTTTCGATCTTGCAGTTTCAAAGTCGTACGCTTGGTCAGCCCGTGCTTTCGCAATATCCTGTTCGCGGCGGTATTCGGCTGTTTTCAACTGATTTTCTTTTTCTGCTTCAGCGATTTCAGTTGCACGTTCCAGTTCGGATTTTTGTGCATCCTTCGCAGCTTCGGCCCGCTTAATCCGTGTTTCTTTCTCCGCGTCAGCTGTTGCAATATCTGCATCCCGTTTTACTTGGGCAATTCGCGGTTTCCCGAGGGATTCGAGATAACCATTCTTATCTCTTACTTCTTTAATAGTGAAGGATACAATAACTAGCCCCATTTTCGCAAGGTCTTGAGAAGCAACCCGTTGCACTTCCTGGGAGAACTTATCCCGGTTTTTATAAATTTCCTCAACGGTCATGGAACCGAGGATGGAGCGGAGATGCCCCTCTAATACTTCTTTTGCTTCAAATTCCCGGTCTTGCCGGCTCTTTCCTAAAAATTGTTCAGCGGCAGTTGCAATCTCATTGATCGATCCACCGATTTTAATAATAGCAGTTCCATCCGCCATTACGGGAACACCTTGTTCCGTATAGACTTCGGGAGTAGAGACTTCCAGTTTACTAGACAAGAGACTTAATGGGCTTGCCTGCTGGAAGACCGGCAGAACAAAAGTACCGCCGCCACGGATGATTTTAATCTTATTCCCTGCTTCATCCGTATGTACATTTTTACCTCCTAGATAGCTACCTGTTACAATTAATGCTTCGTCTGGTCCAGCTGTACGATATCTCGTCGTGAAAATCGCGATAAAGGCAATGACAAGAAAGACGACAATCGCAACAACTACCCAGACAGCCATGCTGACTGATTCAAACATGCAGTTTCCTCCTTAATATATATTTATTAACATACTCTCTTTGAGTAGATTAAACGGATTATAAATCGAACCCTGACTCATATGGAATGACATAAAGGATACCATTCTTCACTTCGATAACAAGTACACGGCTGCCTGCCTGGATTTCTTCCTTATCATAACTTGCTGCAGGCTTTGAGATTGTGCCACTTTTACTTTCTATGACAATTTCTCCATAACCATCAAGCGGGATAGAAAGGATTAATTTACCAACCCTTCCTTTTAGTGATTCCTCTGTATAACTTAATGATTCTTCTGCTGATTTCATCGGAATAAATACGAAGAGGTTCAGTACGGAAGTGAGTATAAATGCAATAACAACAGAAATGATGATAATAAGAACCGTTGATAGTGACGAGACAATTTCCATAATATAAGCGGAGGCAGAGAAAAATGTAATGAAAGCAAGAATCAATGCCGGATTAAAAAATGGTGTAATCTCCCCAAAAGCTTCTAAGAAATCTCCAAAAAATAAATAAAGAAACGTTAAGATACCCGAAAGGATAAGGATAATTAAATAAACATTTTCTATAGACGTACCGAATAGTTCCACATAATCCCTCCTTTCTTGCGCCTTACTCTATTTACGTTTTATCGTACCATATGGTTTCAGCTTTTTCATTCAGAATTTTAATTTCTAGAGAAAATACATATTGTAATCGGTTTACTCATCCCTTATACTATGTGTAACGATATATCGTGACGCGATATAGAGATGATGAAGGAATGATGAGATGGGGAAAAGACAAGAGAATCCGATGTCAGAAGCGATGTATTATATTTTGTTAGCTCTAAGGGAGCCTCTGCATGGTTATGCGATAATGGAAAAGGTCCATGAAATTTCCCGGGGAAGAATTGAAATGGGTCCCGGAACATTATATGGAATTTTAAAGCGCCTTGAAAAGGATAACTGGATTGAACTCGCTGATGCAAATGGCAGAAGGAAGATTTATAAAATGACTGCATTGGGTGAGCAGGCGTTGGAACAAGAATATGCTCGCTTAATGGATATGGTTGCAGATGGAAGAGCTAGAATGCTAGGGGGAGAATGTGATGAGCAGTAAAAGAAAAGTTAAATTGCTTATTTTTGATGAGTGGGAGCTTGAAGAACAGGAATCATGGTTACAGGATATGGCAGGAAATGGTTGGCATCTTGTTCATTTCACATTTGGGTTTGCAGAGTTTGTGAAGGGCGAACCTGCTAAAACCCAGTATCGCCTTGAAGTTGCTTCGAAAAATAGGCAATTGGAAGATGAGCAGATTGAATTGTATGAGGCAGCGGGCTGGGAGCATGTAACGTCGAGAAGATTTATTCATGTCTTCCGTGAAAAAAAGGCGGGTGAGACAGTTGAAATTCATACCGATCCAGTGATACAAGCTAGTTCGATTAAGCGTTTAAAGCGGAATATTTTAAGCCGTGGATTCACCATCACTTTTTTTACGATTTTAATCATAATTTCGCAAGGGTATCGATTTATCAATCCGACAAGTTATGATTTATTGGAAAACAATCTATTATCGAATATAATCTTTGCTCTGATCTATCTCTTACTAGCTGTATATATGATTCGAGGAATGATCCATATATCCCTGCTGATCAGGAAGCTTAAACGTAATGAAATGTTTAATCATGAAAAGCCTTATCGACGGAAAAAAATAATGAGAAAGGTATTCTTTTTTATTTATATAGGTTTGTTTTTGATTCTACTAATCTTTATATTCAATGAAACAAGACAAATGTCTCCTGAAAAAGCATATCCGGAAATTCCAGATAGCTCACTGCCAGTAGTAACGTTGCTTGATGTAGAGCAAGTACAACTTAAAAAGGTGAGTTTTCCCACTAATGGAATCGAGCGGAAACGCGAGAATCATTTCCTTGAACAGTCAAGTATTTTCGTGCCGAAACAAATTAAACTGGAACAGCGATTCACTATCCCTGCAAAAACAAAGGAAAACGATACGGTTCCTTATACAGCAAGCATCAGCTCTTACCGTTATGATGCGTTGACGGAATCAATTGCTAAAAAGTTAGTGGATGCTTTAAAAGATGAAAAAGGCTTGGAAGATTATGAAGAAATTCATTTGACAGGTTATGATGAAGCATGGATAGAAGAACAGAATAACTATATATCTATTATTGCACGGACCGAAAATACTGTCACCGATATCGGCTATACCGGGAGCGAACCTAGTAGGGTATTAATCGATCTGTTGGAGGAACAAGAGAAGGAAGAAGGAAAAGAAAATGAGACATAACTGTAGTTTGAGCTATGTCTCATTTTCTTCTTATTAAAACAAATTCCAAGGATATTCATTAGGTGGAGCGGCTGAGATTCGAATCTTCTCTTTTTTCGTTGGGTGAGGTAAAGCAAGCTCACTCGACCATAAAGCAATCTGTTCGCCAGGTTTATTTACATTCTCCCCGTATTTCTGATCGCCATATAAAGGGAGTCCCCGACTTGCAAGTTGAACACGGATTTGGTGCGGGCGCCCTGTATGGAGCGTAATTGCAAGCAAGCTTAGTCCTTTTTTCGTACCAAGTACTTCAAAATCCAGCAGCGCTCTTTTTGCCTCTTTATTCTCCTTCGTGGAGGTGTGGACGATATTTTTCTTTTTATTCTTCACAAGATAATCTTCCAAGCGGGCAAACTCTTTATCTGGCACGCCTCTTACAATCGCTAAATATTTCTTTTCCATCTCCTGCTTGCGGATAACGTCCGAAATTCGGGAAGCGGCTTTCGATGTCTTGGCAAATACCATGACACCGCCAACTGGTCGATCCAAGCGGTGAACCATCCCGACATAAACATTACCTGGTTTATTATATCTTTCTTTAATATCGGATTTTACAACATTCAATAAATCAGGGTCACCTGTACGATCTTCTTGGACAGGCATATTTACAGGTTTAATAACATAAAGTAAATGGTTATCTTCGTATAAAATTTTTAGATCCATGCTGATTTCCTTTCAACTGGTTATTAGTTCACATCATACCATATGTGAAAGGAAACTTCTTATAGTAGGGGGAGCATTTATTATTTCCGGTTCGAATTTTTCCTTTTATCTGCTATAGCACTCAAGGTTGTGAATTAATCTTTGAACCACTGATAACAATAGAATCATAGCATATATCGTAGAAATTCAGGAACCTCGTAATCCGTCCAAATAGATTGTCTTTACTAGGACTTTCGTTGGGAATATTTGAAATTCCGCTTTTTGCCCTGTTCAAAATAAAGAAAACAAGATATACTATCCTACGATTCCGCCAAAAAAGTTGAAACCTTTGATAAAAGTAATTCGTATCAAATGGTAGGGGAAAAAGAAAGGGGATAGTGATTTTGAAGAAATTTACAGTAGGTCTAGCTGTCTTGTTGATGGCCTTCTTAGCAGCTTGCGGTAATAGTGATGAAGCGAAGGAAGTCTATCAAAAAGCTGTCGAAGCTGGAGAGAAAATGGAAAGCGTTGAGATGGATATGGTGATCAACCAAACGATGGAGAGTGACGCGATGGAAGGTGAAATGGTGATGGATATGGATACAAAATCCGCCATGACAATTGATCCACTCGCGATGCACCAAACAGGTACAATCAGTATGGAAGTCGAAGGAATGCCAATTGAAACAGAGATGGAAATGTACCTCACAGATACAGATTTTTATATGTACGAGTCAATGTCAGAGACTTGGTTAAAAATGAGTGCAGATATGATGCCGACAGAAATGATGAATACGGACCAAACTGCACAAGACCAATTAGAAATGCTGGAGTCCTTTATGGATGATGTCGATTTCTCAGAAGAAGATGACTACTATGTATTTAAGTTTGAAGGAGAAGGCGATGAGTTTGCCGACCTTACCGAGGAACTTATCAAAGAGAATCTTGGTGAAGAAACATTTGCCGACTTAGGAGTAGAGATTTCCGAAGTACTTGAAGAAATGACAATTCATTCCATGTACTATGAACTCCATATTGATAAAGAAACATATGATACGACAAAAGTAATTACGAATATGGATTTTGATATTAACGCAGAAGGTGAATCCTTACGTATGAATCAAGAAATGACTGCAACATACACTGGAATTAATACAGTTGATGAGATTGCAGTACCACAAGAAGTAATCGATGAAGCTCAAGAAATCGAATAATGAATTGAAAAACAGCCAGCTGGGATTTTCCAGTCGGCTGTTTTTGGTTACTGCAGAGAATGATATAATTCTTCTATTCTTTCACTGTTTACCGGGCGGCTGAAGAAGTAGCCTTGTCCTTCATGGCATTGCTGCTCCTGGAGGTATTTAAATTGATCACTGTTTTCAATACCTTCTGCGATAATCCGGAACTGTAAGTTTTTGCCCATGCTAATAATCGTGTTGACAATAATTTTTCCATCCCTGTCTAGGTCATCGATAAAAGATTTATCGATTTTTAATGTATCAATCGGCAATTGCTTTAAGTAACTGAGGGAGGAATAGCCGGTACCGAAATCATCGATGGAAAGCTTGACTCCAAGCTCTTGGAGGTCATGTAATTTCTTTGTGGAATCCTCGATATCCAGTAATGTGCCTTCCGTAATCTCCAGCTCTAAATAGGAAGCATCCAGTTGAGCTTCGTGGAGGATTTCCTTTAGATCAGCAATAAAATACGGATCACGGAATTGAAGTGGTGACACATTGACGGACACGCGTTGCAAAAATAGTCCTTGTTGCTGCCAGCTCATCATTTGATGACAGACACTATGAAGAATCCACTTTCCTACAGGTACGATAAGACCTGTCTCCTCTAGAACTGGGATAAATTCCATTGGAGAGACTTTGCCGAGTAACCGGTTATCCCAGCGAAGTAATGATTCTACGCCAACAATTTTATTTGTTTTCAAATTAAATAATGGTTGATAAACAAGGGAAAATTCATTACGCTCCAATGCGTCTGTAACTTCAAGTTCAATTTGATAATCCCGATCCAGCTCTCTAATCTGATTATCTGAATGGAATTGAAAATTGTTTCTACCCTGCTTTTTAGCGTGATACATCGCTGTGTCCGCTTTTTTTACAAGATCTTCAAGCGCAGTAGTTGCATCCCTTTCTGCTAGGAAAGGATGCCCAGAACTGATTCCGATGCTTGCTGTTAGGAGCAGTTCATGATAATCGATTCGGACAGGTTCCCGGATGGTGTGAAGAATTTGATTTACCAGCCGATTTGTATCTTCTCTAGAATGGTTCTCTAATAGGATAATAAATTCTTCACCGTCATAACGGAAGATGAGCGACTCCTTTCCCACGCATGTTTCCAACCGTTTTGCCAAGGTTATGAAGACTTGGTCCCCAATATCCTGACCGAAATTATCATTAATGGTTTTAAAACGGTCAATATCAATAAAAAGAATTGTGATTTTGGTATCGGCTGGGTGCTGTTTTTCCGTTACCCATTTCTTCATATAATTCCGATTTGGAAGGTTTGTCAGAGGGTCAACATAAGCTAGGTTTTCCATCATTTGCTCATACTCTTTACGTTCGGTCATTTCACGCTGGATTAGCACGTAATGGGCTTCTCCAGTCGCGGCGTCGGACGTAGGGGAGAGATTTGCTTCCACCCAATAATAGGTCCCGTCTTTCTTCTGCTGTCTTATGTCACCACTCCATTTTCGCTGATTATTTGCAGCTTCGTTAACAAGTGTTGAAAAGTCTTCAGGGAAAATATTTGTCAACGCATTTCCTAACAATTCTTCCTGGGTATATTGGGTGACTTCTGTAAACCTTTTATTGACATACTGAATGATACCTTGATGATTGAATATAATAATCATTGCTAAGTCGTTGATTGCTTTTTCAATTTCGTGTTGGAATTTGAACTTTATCTGATCCAGTTTTTTAGATGTTTCATTCATATGACTTTCCTCACTCTTTTCACTGATTTAATGCCATCGTGATTATGTTTATAGTATTAACTGTACTATATGTGAAACGGGCTGTCTGTGACAATTAGTTAAACCTTTATGATTACTATTCGGATAATACATTTGGCTCGGGATAGTCATAACCTTTCGTATCGACTTCAACTGTCTTCATTACTTGGTCTTCAAAAGGCTTATCCAGTCCATCACGGTCAACAGAAACAATCTGATCGACGACTTCCATCCCCTCCGTCACTTTACCGAAACTAGCATAGTCACCATCCAATTGTGAGGATTTTTCTACCATAATAAAGAATTGAGAACCTGCGGAATCCGGTGATTGTGATCTTGCCATAGATAGTACGCCCCGATCATGTTTTAAATCATTATCAAAGTTGTTGGAGGAAAATTCTCCAGCAATCGAATAGCCGGGACCGCCCGTGCCAGCGCCATCTGGGTCACCGCCTTGAATCATAAATCCAGGGATAACCCGGTGGAAAATGAGTCCATCATAAAATCCATCTTCAACTAGGGAAATGAAATTTGCAACGGTATTCGGTGCAATTTCCGGATACAATTCCAGTATAATTTGTTCGTCATTCTCCATCGTAATGGTGACGACCGGATTCTCTTCCACGTCATTTGGATAAGCAGTTGTATCATCTGCAGTTTCTTCGGCTGGAGCTTCTTGTTCACCACAAGCAGTTAAAATTGCGGCAAACAGAAAAATAGTGAGTAAGAAGTGTTTTTTCATCGTCTATTCTTCCTTTCGCTGTTTGAGTAGTTAGACATCCAACTTATTATAGCACGTTACGCAGCGCTGGTTTAAGCTTGATGACCTCCGATTTTTTTGCTCCGGTCGAGGAGAATGCCTGCTTCGGTGTAACTCGAGGCTCGCAGGATGGAAGTGGCTCCGTATTTATCACGGATGGCGTCCATGACATAACCGATATTATTTTTCTTTAAGCGATTTTCAAATAAATCAAGCTGGATAGTTCTATGATCATAAAGATTACCAAGGGTTACATATACGTGGCGGATGTAGCTGCTTCCGTCATAGAATTTTTGGAAAAGCTGCATACAGACCTCATACATATCCATCGTTACATTGGTCGGGCGTTCGATGCTTTTCGAACGGGAGAACCCACCCTTCTTTTCTGAGGAATAGGAAATACTAAGACTAATTGTTTTTCCAGCTTGATTAGCAGTGCGCGCACGCCGGCAGACTTCTTCACATAAATCCAAAATACATGTCGCGACTTCCTTTTCCGTATAGTCTCGGAGCAGGGAAATGCCATGTCCGAATCCTTTTTGCTCTGTCTTGGTGAAGTTGCCGTAAACTGGGCTTAAATCAATGCCCCAAGCATGCGAGTAGAGTTGCTCACCCATAATGCCAAAGCGTTTTTTTAGTTGATTCAAGTCATAGCGGGCGAGCTGACCAAGTGTGACAATCCCCATGCGATTCAGGTTGCGTTTCATGCGGCTGCCAATTCCCCAAATTTTTTCAATTGGAAAAGGCCAAAGTTTCTCTTCTACATCTTCATAGCTGCATTCAGCGATTCCTTCTTTCTTCGCGTGAAGATCCATGACGACTTTAGCGAGAAATTTATTATCACCAATTCCGATTGCAGCAGTAAGTCCAAAGCTTTCCATAATTTCTGCTTTTATTTTCTCTGCAATTTGGCGTCGGTCACCGAATAGTCGCTCAAGTCCATTGACTGTCACCCATATTTCATCAATGGAATATGGGTGGATGGCTTCTTTTGGTGCATAATTATGGATTAGCTTTGTAATTTCCAAGGATACATGTAAATAATCGGCCATCCGAGCAGGAACGATATGAATATCCGGATCATCAGGAAGTTCGAAATAACGGCTGACATTACTGATGCCATATTTTTCTTTTAAGGCAGGAGAGGCGGCGAGCACAATACTTCCTGGGCGCTTTAAATCACCGACGACGGCAAGCATTGTTTTCATTGGGTCAAGATTACGTTTTACCGCTTCAACACTTGCGTAAAAGGAGCGCATATCGATACATAGAATGTCATGTCGCGGATAAATTGAATAATCCATCGTAGTCCACCACCTAATAGAAACGTTTGTTCTTATTGTAAGTAGTTTACTAAAGGTTATCAATGGTAAAATCCGCCAAACAAAAACTCTACCGAATTATTCAGGTAGAGCAGGGATCATTTCAATTGTCCCGTCAAGGGTTATTTGCAACTTCACCACGCATTATAGCTTAACAAGGGATTAGGATTGTTCCTCCAGTGCTTGTTTTACTTTTAATCGGTACTCGTCACTACCAATCAAGTTCACCTCGAACGAATTGATGTTATTCTGTAACAACATGCTTTGCCATTGGTTGAGGTCATCCGTAAATAAGATAATTTCTGTTTTTTCGCCGTCAAGATTTTCTGCATAAAGTGCATCATTCAAGATAAATGCGGTTGATCCACCTTTTGCTCCAAGATGGGCGTAGTAGTTCTGATTCGCTTCATTCATTTCCATTGGCCATTCCATTAAGTCCCGCATAATCGCAGCCGCTTTAGTCGGTAGTTCATCGTTGGATATAATCGATAAAAGGTTTCCATAATCCTTTGCAGAGGCTCCGATTAATCGGTCGGACCAGACCCTTTGAATGGCGAATGGCAAATCAAACGAATAGGATTCGATGTCAATCGCACCTTCTTTCATCTGTTGGCTGAAATCAATTGCAAGTTTCCGGTAACGCTCCATCGGTATAGCTTCCAGTTCGTTGACGATATCATCGGTGTCCATGGATTCGTCAGCAATATATTCCGAAAAGAGGAGGGGACTGACTAAAGGATATACCGGTTCGTGATGGGGAAGACCAAGAGATTCAATCCGATCATTAACTGTAGAAATTCCTAGCAGGTGGAGCAGATAGTCGGTATTCGCATTTGAACTGTATGTAATCATTCCTTTAGCAACTTCATGAAGAGTTGTTTGCTTATCTTTTATTTTATCCGCTGCGTGAATGGATTCGAGCCATGCTTCATGTGCAGATCCGTCCGTACCTTCAAAATAAAAACAGTTTAGATCGTCAAGAGGGACAAGCTGATCCTTATCCAGTTCACCAGCTTCTACTTGCATGGCATACTCTAGGGCAATGATTATTTTGACGGTACTTGCGAGTGGACGCACAACGTCCGATTGATAAGCAATAACTTCCTCGCCATTATTTACGACATAGAGCGAAGTTGTTTCTGGATTGTCTTGTAGATGATGAAGGACATAATCTGGATTATCACGGAAAATAATGTAGGCTGCAGTTCCGATAACAATAACGATTCCACCGTAGATAATCAGGCGCTTCTTCGTATATGTCTTTTTATCCAAGAGGATATAGACTATCAGACTAAGGAAGAGAGCTAATAAATAATTCACATTAAAAATCAACACGGCAAGAATAATTGCAAGTACAATTGTATTCATGATTACTGCTTCCCGAATTTTTTCTTTCGTTCGTTGTTTTTCACTCAGGAGCGGCAGAAGAGTAAAGATAACGATTCCGGAAAGCCCAATCCAAGCCCAAATATTCATATAAACACGTTCCTTTCGCTATTTAATGAATTAATATTTTCTTCTTAGTACGCTTAAAATGCTTGCATGGAGAATCATTAAACCGGTGATTAAAAACCAGATAATTAATTTGTATGTTTCATAGTCTAGATGTTGAATGAATTGATCATATAATTCAATTAGAAACCACCCTAACGGCATTAAAGGAAATACAATACCATATGATTTATTGGAAATACTTTGCCCGCGTTCATCTTTGAACTCTTCTCCAAATTCAAATCTTAAAGAAATGAAAACAGCAATAAAGAAAATGATGACATAAGCTAGGCGCAATATAGCTAGAAAAACTTCCACTTTAATCCTCCTCCATTTCATATTGGAAAACATCATGTAACTCAACATCAAAGAAAAGAGCAATATCAAACGCTAATTTTAAAGAGGGATTATACCTATTTTTCTCAAGGGAAATAATCGTTTGCCTGCTTACCCCTAATTGATTTGCAAGCTCACGCTGGGATAATCCTCTTTCCGCTCTTAATACAACAATCCTGTTACTAATCTTTCTTTTTTGCTTAAAGGACAT
This sequence comes from Oceanobacillus sp. HCA-5259, assembly GCF_037892815.1. Taxonomy (NCBI): domain Bacteria; kingdom Bacillati; phylum Bacillota; class Bacilli; order Caryophanales; family Bacillaceae; genus Oceanobacillus; species Oceanobacillus sp. HCA-5259. The sequence continues at coordinate 33,813 of NZ_JBBKBV010000004.1, forward strand.
ATCCATTCACCTCTTCTATCATTAAGGTAACATATTTTTAACATATGGTAAACTTTTTTTTACCTTTGGTACAAAATAAATTACAGAGCGTAATTGTAAAAGCTGCGGATCACTTTCATTCGGAGTAAGTGCACTTTTGTCTGGTTGCTCCAAGAGTGCAAACAGGACGGGCGCGCGAATAGGAGAGAAAATCATTTTGTTTTCCTATTTCAGAGAGTTGAGTGCATGAATGGGAGAATACAGTCTGTTTGTATTCCCATTCCGTCATACCGAGTGCGCTAAATGGAAAATAAAGTCTGTTTGTTTTCCCGTTCCGTCATACCGAGTGCGCTGAATGGAAAATAAAGTCTGTTTATTTTCCCATCCCGTCACACCAAGTGCACTGAAAGGAAAATATAGTCCGTTTGTATTCCCATTCCGTCATACCAAGTCCACTGAAGGGAGAATATAGCCAGGTTATTTTCCCATTCCAGCAAGTCGAGTGCATTAACAGGAAAATAACACCCGCTTGTGTTCCCATCCGAGCAGAACGAACACACTAGCGAGAAAACAAAACAATTATTCTTCAAATCAGCCGGGAGAGAGGGGAAAAAGAAAAAAATCCCGGCTACTGTGTAAGAAGGGCAGTAGATGGGATTCTCTGATTGTTTGTGATGGTGAAATTAATTTGTAATATCTTCAGCTGGTCCGAAGATTTCAAAGTGGATATCTTCTTCAGCAACGCCGTATTCTTTTAAGATTTTATAAGCGGCACGCATAAAGCCTTTAGGCCCGCAGAAATAATAGGCAGCATCTGTCGTTGGGAGAATTGTGCTTAACCATTCGGTATCAATATGTCCTAATTTATCATATTGATCATCTGCTTCCGGGCTATCGTAGACGACATAGCTTTTCACATTGTTATGGGATTCTGTAATTTCACCCACACGGTCTTTCATTGCATGCACATTACCATTTTGTGCAGCGTGAATATACGTAACTTCACGTTCTGGCTGTTCCTTGATTACTGTTTCAAGCATACTCATCATTGGGGTAAGTCCGACGCCACCACTTAATAGAACGAGTGGACGAGTATCTTCTGTATCAAGATAGAATTCTCCAGAAGGTGCACTAATGGAAAGTACGCTTCCTTCCTCAACATGTTCATGTAAATAAGATGACACAATTCCAGCTGGAGTATCTGCAGTACCATCTTCTCGCTTCACGCTAATCCGGTATTGCCCTTCGTCTGGCGCACAAGATAAGCTGTATTGACGTTGGTGCGTGTATGGTTCTCCTTCGATATCAACTTTTACGGTAATGTACTGACCCGCCTTATAACTAGGAAAAGGGTTTCCGTCTGCCGGTTCTAGATAGAACGACGTAATAACATCACTTTCTTTAACTTTTTTCATTACTTTAAAGTCACGGTAATCAATCCAACCGCCTGTCATGTTTTTCGTTTCTTCATACATTTCTTTTTCAACGGAAATAAATACATCTGCAATCACACCGTATGCTTTTTCCCAGGCATCGATGATTTCATCTGTCGCAGCGTCTCCCAGTACATCTTTAATACCAAGAAGCAGATATTTACCGACGATTGGATAGTGTTCCGGCTTGATGTTTAGACTCTTATGTTTATGCGCAATCGATACGACAGCTGGTAAGATCGCTTCCAAATTATCGATGTTTGCTGCAGCTGCATAAACCGTATTTGCCAAGGCTCTCGGTTGATCCCCGTGTCGTTGGTTTGTCTGGTTGAAAATGTTTTTTAGTTCTGGATGATTTTCAAACATTAATTGATAGAAACGTGTTGTAATTTGTTCACCATGTTCTTCTAATACTGGTACAGTTGCTTTAATAATGTTTCGAGTTTCTTCAGTTAAACCTGTAGTAGTTGTTGCCATAATTTAAGCACTCCCCTTTAAAAGTTTAAACATGTATTTTGAATACATGTTTATTGTATAATTAATGTAACTACTGTATCAATAGGAAAAACCGAACCTATGTTACAATAATGTGAAAGTATTTTTTAAGGAGAAACGAATATGAATCTAAAAAAATATACAGATTATGGGCTTCGTGTTCTATTATTTGCTGGGATGAAAGAGAATGAAGAACTGGTAAACATTAAAGAAATCTCGGAAGTATTTAACATATCGCAACATCACTTGGGGAAAATTGTCCACGAATTAAATAAGCTTGAGTTGATTGAAACAATTAGAGGCCGAAATGGCGGAATCCGTCTAGCAAAGCCTGCAGAAGAAATTAATATTGGTATTGTTGTCAGGCAGCTGGAGAATGACTTTAATATGCTCGAATGCTTTGAAAAAGGTCAAAAACATTGTGTCATCGAACCGGGTTGCACGTTAAAGCATGTCGTTAACCGGGCATTGCATGCATTTTTTAAAGTGCTTGATGAGTATACGTTGAAGGATTTGATTCATAATGAGCAGGAATTGAAGGAATTGATGGGGATTCGGTGAGAAAGAGGGGAAGTCACCGCTAAGGGTTTCTCTTCATGGAGGTGCATGCTATGTCTCTTCCAGATAAAATCATTAAAGAAATTGACATGTTGAATGAGAAGGATAGACAAAAGGTTCTTAACCAAAGTTATTATGTTGCCTTTGAAAATGATGCAAACGATATAACCATGTTCCAGAAAGCTGCTCACTCGGTAATGATTGGATCTCACCTAGATTTCGCACCATATGCAACAGAATCGATTTTATTGGAAGGAAATTATGAAAGAGACATTATAAATAAAATGAAGGAACTGGTAAAAGCATATAATGAAGTTAAAATGGAGTATTAGTCATTATAATAATTTAGCGAACGATTATACTTTGAGAAGAATGGGTTGAAATAGAGTTTGAACCAGATTGAATACTATATCTAAAAAAGAATAGTATCTTTTTTGGGTGACATGTGTTACACTTAGGTTACTTAATTGTTCGTGCTAGCAATACAGGATTTATGTCAAAACATTATAACGTTTATCATCATCTTGAATTATTATCAGAACAACCAAAGTAATAAACGTGCTTGATGCACAATGGAGGAATTTCATATGAACACAGGTTCAGTAAAATGGTTTAACGCAGACAAAGGTTTCGGTTTTATCGAAGTTGAAGGTGGAGACGATGTATTCGTACACTTCTCAGCAATTCAAGGTGATGGTTTCAAAACTTTAGACGAAGGTCAACAAGTTTCTTTCGATATCGAAGAAGGTAACCGTGGACCACAAGCAACTAACGTTGTTAAATCCTAATTTATAGAAAATCCCATCTGCTTCTGTAGCAGAAGGGATTTTTTTGTTTAAATAAAACAACAGAATCAAATGTTCTAACGTTTGTACTGCAAAATCGATTAAAGGTGGCACCAGCAGAAAAAATATGACACAAGGCGAATTGGCAAAAACAGTTAGGGTTTCAAGGCAAACGATTAGTTCAATCGAGACAGGACAGTTTAGCCCAACCGCCAAATTAGCTTTGTTGCTATGTATTGCATTAGATAAGAAGTTTGAGGATTTGTTCTATTTTTATTAAGTGATTAGGCTATACGACAATTGATCCAGATTTTAGCGTATATGTTTTATTAATGTCATTGTTCTATCCAGCCATTTTCTTAATGAAGTTCTATCGTCTGGTATAAGGGTTATATTACTTCTTTTTGCTATTTCTTCAACAACTAAATCAACACTTATATTATCCGTTATTATTTTTTCTTCTGTAATATCTGTATGGAATGCATGGATACATCGGTCGATTTGTGATTTCGTCCAAGTCTCTCCTTGTTCTAACCGTTTATTCAACCGTTTTAATAACGTTTCCTTATTTGCATATAGAATATAATGCTTTAAAGGTATACCATCATCCGTAAGTTTTTGAATGATCTCTTTGTAATACTGGGGATTAGTTACTGTCATTGGTACAATGATTACGCCATCATATGTATTGGAAATGTATTTCAACATGCTGTAATTGAAAGACCGCCATTGTTCATGGTCCTGAAAATCAGATTTGTGTAATTCCTTTGGTGTATTTTTTCGAATAAAATATCCTATGTTTTCTGGGTCATAAACAAAAGAGTTGGGCAGTCGACGTTTTAATTCAAATGCAGAAGTTGTTTTTCCCGAACCAAATGCACCATTTAGCCAAATAATCATGTATGTAACCCCTTTTTATTGCTTTTTCAAATTACTGTATCACCTCAATATATCATTAGACCACCTTCAGTACAAAGGATTTTATTTCCTTGGAATCTACTGAGAAGGAAATCTCGTTGAACAGAATCATTTTATTTTTATTAAGGATCGGATACTTAGCCAAAATAAGAACTGTTCTAGATATGGGTATGATTCCTGTATATGAGTCATGGGTGTGTACAATTCTTGAAAACTTTAAACGCTTTCAAAAAGATCGACAGTGCTACCTAACCCCCCACGCGAAGCCAGTTTATTGTAAATATTATATCATAAAATTGATCGGAGGGAGGGGGGCTTCAATAAACTCATATATCTGCAGCGAATGGGGTGCTTAGCGAAGTTTTGTAATTAAGTTATGTTATTACATTGGATGCCATGAATTAGTGGCATTCTTTTTTTTAGTGAAGAAACCTTGGAATACTATCTATAGTAGGAGGGCATAATGGAGTTTTATAAAATTAGTAAATACAGTGGTAAAAAGATTTTAAAATCCAATTCAGATTTTATTATGTCTCGTATTATTCAAACAGACATGCCAACTAACATTGGATGTATGTATTTAGATGAAAATGGCAGCGTTGGCTATCACCAAGCAGTCGTACCTCAACTTCTTTTAATTTTGAACGGCGAGGGCTATGTTCGTAATGAAAAAGATAACTATTTTAATGTTGAAGCTGAGGATGCTGTTTTTTGGGACAAAGATGAATGGCACGAAACGAAAACCAAAGGAGGATTAACTGCTATTGTTGTTGAAAGTGAAGAATTAAATCCTGCATTATTTATGTCACTGAAATAATTGTTAGTCAAGTTTAAATGGATTTTTAAAATATTAGGTATGATGTTATTCCGAAACACAAGCAAGTTTTAGTCCAAAAGGTATAACGTGGAACCAGTCAACTGCTGATTATTAAATGAATTTGGTTTATAAGTTAGGAGGTAGTTGAATGAGTGCAAAAGAAGAAGTGATAAAGATAATTAAAGACTTACCTAATGATGTGATGTTAGAAGATATTGTTAACGAGCTATCTGTTAAAGTGAAGATTGAAAAAGGGCTGGATCAACTTAATAATGGAGAATATTATTCTCGTGATGAAGTAAAGGAGAAATTTGCTAAATGGCTGAATTGAGATGGTCAAAATTAGCCGTTAATGATTTGGCCGATATCATTTCCTATATCTCTCAAGACTCTAAAGAAAATGCCAAAGTATTTGTGGCTGAAATTTTGATTCTGTTGAAACAACTTACATTCCCATACTCAGGTAGGGTTGAACCAGAATTAAATGATGAGATTATTAGAGAAAAAGTATTTAACAATTTCGCGTTATTTACAGAATTAAAGATAATGTGATGGAAGTTGTCCCGTGTTCTTCATAGCGCTAGAGGGTTTCCCGGAATTAAATGAATAACATCATGACCACAGCTAATGGTTATGATGTTATTTTTCTTTTGCTATTAGGCTGTGTTACTCATCCTTATTTAAAAATAGTCTCTATATTGATAGAGCATTGCAATAAAAGTAAAAATGGTAAATAAAAGAGAAGTGATGAAAGATGGACTTATTGAAAATTCAAATTTACGATTCTCATTCTCTCTATGACCTGTCGTTCCTTGGATTGCTGCATCCATATTTCGTGAAGTGAGTCCTCCTTTTGAAGTGAAAAACCAAATACTAATCGTAACAGCTGCTCCAATGAAAAAAGCGTAATCTAAGAATCCTGAATTTGTAAAATAAGCCAATCCCAAACCTAAAGTAGTTAAAAGCAATAAATTAATTAAAATGCTTAAAAAGACTCTCACGATTGCAAAACACTCCTTTTCGCGAAAATTCTGTATTATTTAAATCGTAACAGATACTCTAATAACTTACAATATGATATTCTTATCCTATTAAAGGAAAGACATCTTACCTTGTTCTTGTAGGATACAATGCACTAGCCTTATTTGGAGTAGTGATTGGGGCACGCTCTAAAAAAGAAGGTAAAGCACCTTTGTTATTGAATATAAAATAAAGAGCCAAAGAACTGAGTATGGATTAGCGCGTTTACAAAGAAGAGAGGAAAGTCAATGAAAAAATGGTTCGTTGTATCGTTGGTATTTGTTGGACTTACTCTTTTTGGTTGTTCGGACTCGGATAATGGGATTGCTGGACAAAAACCTCAAGAAGCTGTAATTGAGATAGGGAGTAAATCGTATGACACGATATTGGGCTCTTATTGCTGGGGTGAAAATGGTCAAACAACATGTGTTGATACTGCTGGACCACAAGAACTGTTGAAAGGGGTAGAGCCGATCAAGGTAAAAGCTGGAGTAAAAATATTTTTTGTGATGAATGATGAATCGCAACCAAATGAGTCTTACGTATTACAGATAAGTGAAAGTGATGAAATTGAAGTAAGTGTCCAAGAGAATAGTTTCCGAGCACCTTTACAACAGGGGATATATTACTATTCTTATGGGTATGGTGGATGGATGAGCAGGAAGAGAACGAATCCAATGGCGATGCCTTCTATAATTTTGTACTAGAAGTTGAATAAACTTTCTTAAAAAAATGGCTATACATTCGTCAGTAATCTAAACAGAAAATGAATCATGTCTCACGGTCAGAAAACCTGTTTTGAGCAATCTATTCCAAAACAGGTTCTTTGAATTTTAATTTAAAAAGTGAATTCGAACAGATGCTATTTAAATCTAAATTTGATTGACTTTTTCAGCGAAATCGTCCAAACTAAAAAAAGAATAAACGTTCGGTTTGGTTTGATATACGCTAGTTGAACCCGTCTAGCAAACGGTTAAAATTAATTTTTGTTTGACCTATTAAAGAGAATGGTCGAAGAAGTGAGTTACTTATAATTCAATATTGATATGGAGGTTATTTTAATGAAGGAATCATTCTTGATTATCAAAAGAATTGAAAGTGACTTAAAAGAAATTGTTAAGCAAACTGAAACCAAAATCATGAAATCTATTCCATCCCTTCCCTCCTACGATTTAAGGACAAGTAGAAAGTACTATATCTCCCACGACTATGATCCGCCGTGGGATCATTCTGGTAACCTATTTACTAGTTTATCGGGAAATGTCTCCCAAAAACGATATTATCGTTTATAATCAAAAGAAGCAACGTGTGTTTTACTTGGAGGTTAAAATGATATGAAATTAATTCTTGCTGAAAAACCATCCGTAGCAAAAAACATTGCAGATGCCTTGCAGATCAAGACGAAGAAAGATGGTTATTATGAAGGAAATGGTTATTTTATTACATGGGCTTTTGGTCATTTAGTAGAGTTATATGATGCGAAAGATTATGAACCGAAGATGCAGCGCTGGCATATGAATTATTTCCCGTTCATTCCGCAGACGTTCAAATATAAAGTGAAAAGCAATCCGCGGAACAGGAAAGCGGCTGACCCAGGAGCTGTAAAACAATTAAAAATTATTGAATCACTTATTAAAAAAACGGAAGTGGAATCTATTATTTCCGCTTGTGACTATGATAGAGAAGGTCAACTAATCGGTGACAGCATCATTTATCGTGGTGGCAAACGGCCGAATAAACCGGTGTACCGGCTCCTCTTGAATGAATGGACGCCAAATGAAGTGCGAAGCGGATTAGAGAAACTAAAGCAGAATGATGAGATGAAAGCTCTCCGGGACGCGGGAATCAGCAGGCAGTGGGCGGATTGGGTAATCGGGATTAATCTTACCTCCGTCACGACGCTGAAATACCAAGAGGGGAGTGGACAAGCGTTAAACATCGGACGCGTGCTCTTGCCGACATTGAAAATCATTTATGACCGGGATAAGGAAATTGAGAATTTCAAACCAGAAGATTATTATAAGCTTGCTGCTGTTTTTGAAACAAACGAGAAAGAGGTTTATGAAGGGACATATACAGAAGGTAAAGAAGATAAATTTAAGAAGAAAGAAACGCTTCTTGAAATTGAAGAAAAAATTGCTGGCAAACAAGGACAAGTCATGGATAAAAAAGTGACAAAGAAAAAGGAATTCCCGCCATTTCTTTTCAACCTTTCGAATCTTCAAGGGTTTATTACGAATAAATACAAAGGCTGGACCTCAGACAAAGTCCTCAAAGTTGCCCAGTCCCTATATGAGGAAAAGTTAATCACTTATCCTAGAACTTCCAGTGTCGCGCTTGATGAGAGTTTAGTCGGGAAAACGGCGCATGTGTTAAAGACGCATAGCGAAGATTTACCTTATAGAGATGAGATTAAATTTATGAAGACAAGACGGGTATTCAACAATGCAAAAGTAGAAAGCCATAGTGCGATTATTCCAACTTATTTAAAACCGAAAAGGCTCACCTCAGACGAATCAATTGTTTATCAAGCGATTAAAAACCGTTTTATAATGCAATTTATGCCGATTGCTGAATACGAGGAAACCAATCTGACGACAAAAATAATCGATGCCTCGATTGACGGTGTGTTTATAACGAAGGGAAGAGTCCAACTAATTGAAGGCTGGAAAAAAGTAGAGAAAATCCAGTCGAAGGATGTCCTTTTACCTATTATTCAAGTTGACGATCAAGTAGACATTAATGAAACAAAATTAACTGATCATGTAACGAAACCTCCGAAACAGCATACCGAAAGAACGCTGCTGCGGGTCATGGAAACGTGTGGTAAGAATATAAAAGAAGAAGACAGTGAAGCAGATGAAGAATTGCTCGGTAGCATATTAACGGGTTTTAGTATTGGTACACCTGCGACACGTGCTGAGACGATTAAGAAATTGAAGGATGTCGGTTATATTTCGGCAAAGGGAAAGAACCTAACTTGTACGGAACTAGGAAGAAAGCTTGTAGAGACTTTCCCGGTGAAAAGTTTATTTGATCTAGAATTTACCGGCCGACTTGAAAAACGTCTCGCAGATATTCAAAAAGGGGAAGAAACGCGAAAAGACTTCCTCAGCCTAATTTTTCAGTTTACAACAAAAGCGGTCGAAACTATTAAGCAAGACGAGGAAACGATCATCCATAAAGCAGCGAAAAAGAAGGCGACAAACGAAGTATTAGGTAAATGTCCAGCTTGTGGCGGGGACGTCGTTGATACTTACATGGCCTTTAGCTGTAAAAACTGGAAAACCGGCTGTAAGTTCGCCATTTGGAAAAATGATAAGTTCCTCGCCACGATGCGGAAGAAACCGACAAAAACAATGGTGAAACAGATTTTGAAAAATAACCGAGCTTACGTAAAAGGATTGACTAGTAAAAAAGGGAAGAAATTCAATGCTTACCTTTCTTATCATAAGAAAGAAGGAACAGCGTATTATAGCTGGGAAATGGATTTTAATAAGAAACAAACACATGAAAAATGACGAATTTCTTAGGTAAATGAGAGATAAAGGAATAATTTATCAAAAACCATTGAAAAACCTCCTACTAAAAGCTTACAATAGGGGCAATTGGAAAGATGTAGCAAGGAGGGATAAATCGTGAAACCTAGGAAGCTGTTAATTATTAATATTATTACGTTTCTTGTTTTTGTTGGCGTTGTTGGCCTAGGTATTTACCAAGCGAATGCGAACCGTGGCGAACTCGGGAAAACAGATAATGAAGAGTTTGAACAAGAAGAAGCAGAAGAAACCGAGGAACGGGAAGACATTGAAATCGTAGAAAAAGAAGATGATGAACCACTTGAGACACCGGTAGATACGGTGAAAAAGGAAACGCTTAGTTCTTTAGTTTTAAAGGATAAGGCAAAGTTCATCCTTGCTTCAAGTGACACAATTGAAGAGGTAGAGGAAGAGCCGCTGGAAGAACCGGAAGTTCCGGAAGAAGAATCGGTGGAAAATGAATTACCGGAAACGGAAGAACCGACGAACTGGAACTGGACCGTTCCAAATAACAATAATTCAAATACTGGAAATAATAATACCCCAGATAACTCAAGCAATTATAATAATCGTAATGATCATAACCCAGATACGCATAAGCGGCCGGCACCGTCGACTCCGAAACCGGACCCGACTCCGAAACCGGATCCGGATCCAAAACCATCAAAGCCGGAACCTGATCCAGAACCAAAGCCAGATCCGAAACCGGATCCGAAGCCAAATCCCGAACCAGATCCTGATCCGGAACCAGAACCGGAAGAGCCGATTGATGATGATCCAGACGGTGGAAGATTGCATTAATAAGATATGGAAGAAGGGATTTGTTTGAGCAAATCCCTTTTCAACTGCAGCTAAAAGAATAAGCTTTCTAAATTTAATAAAAACGATTTCATTAATAGCTTAATTAAGCAAAGTTTGCTATCATTGTAAAGTAGGTTATAAGCTAACTGGTACAAGCGTTCTTTTGTACATAATCATGCTATGAAATGAGAAGAAAAACGCTTTTACTAAACACAGAAAAAATACAAAAAGGGATGGTGTTTATAATGAACAAACCCAAAATTGTTGTCTTGGGGGCAGGTTATGCAGGGCTTACTGCAACGAGAAAATTAGCCCAAAAACTGTCACCTGAAGAAGCAGAAATTGTACTCATTAACAGGCATAACTATCACTATGAGGCAACTTGGCTCCATGAAGTTGCAGCAGGTACAATTAACCATAACCAGGCTCGCTATATGATTTCTGACGTGGTTAATCCAAAGCGTGTTCGTCTGATCTATGACACCGTAGTGGAAGTTAAAACGGAAGACCAGCGTGTCGTACTCGAAAACAGTGAAGTAGAATACGATTACCTCGTTTTCGCATTAGGTTTTGTAACAAATACATTCGGTATTAAAGGAATGGAGGAAAATGCATTCTTCATTCAAGATATCGACAGTGCGCGCGTCATCCGCGAACATATCGAATATAAATTCGCACAATACAGCAGTGGTGAATCAACAGATGATAGTGATCTAACTGTGCTTGTTGGTGGCGGTGGATTTACAGGTATCGAATTTGTTGGTGAATTAGCCGAGAAGATTCCTGAACTTTGTAAGAAATATGATATCCCGCGTAACAAAGCACGGATCATTAACGTAGAAGCGGCACCATCTATATTGCCGGTATTTGAAGAGGATCTTGTAGCATATGCGAAGAAATCGTTAGAAGACCGTGGTGTTGAATTTAGAATCGGTGCAGCTATTTCGGAATGTACAGAAGAAGGATTCATTGTTGGTGAAGATAATGAATTAATTAAAGCTGGTACAAGTGTCTGGACTGGAGGAGTAATGGGAAGCCCAGTACTTGAAAAATCTGGATTTGAAGTATTCCGTGGAAAAGTTAACGTTGACGCTGATCTGCGCTTACCAGGATCTGAAAATGTATTTATTATTGGTGACTGCTCATGGACTATGGATAAAGAAACAGGAAAACCATATCCACCAACTGGTCAATTAGCAACACAAGAAGGTGCTCATGTAGCAGAGAACATCAAGAACGCATTATATGGCCTACCGTTAACAGACTTTGTTTTCGATGACAAAGGTACAGTAGCATCACTAGGAATTTCCGATGGTATTGGAAACATCTTTAATGGCGTGAAATTGCAAGGAAAGCCAGCAGCTGCGATGAAGAAGGTAGTTGACGACCGTACACTCTTGGTAGTCGGCGGACCGAAAGCATTGCTGAAAAAAGGAAAATATCGTCCTTTCTAATTTGGAATTCTACTATTAATCCACTATAAAAGGTAAAGAGGAGTAGATGAACGATGAAAAGATTTTGCAGCATTTTGTTGCTCGCTGTAGCTGCAATTGTAGGCTACCGAGCAGTAAGTGATATCCTAGAAGATTCAAGGGATTTCCGCTAATAAAACCAATTTAAAAAGTCACCCGGTTTTTAAACTGGGTGGCTTTTTTATTCATTCGTATGTTATATCTTCAGTTGAGCCATATTATAACAGAGGTGATAAAGTTGCGCCGTAATACTTTATATTTTGTGCTCACCCTGTTATGGTTTCTCTTGTCTATAGCGGTTGTTTCTGCAGAAGATGATGAAATTATGCTTCAGAGAGACGAACTCCAATCTTATTCCCTATCTGATTGGGCACATGGATTTGTAAATTGGGAAAGGCTGGATGAATTAATGGATCAATTGGCAGAACAAGTTAAAGAGCCCCCTACTAACGCAACACTTGGCAACGGCTTTGAAATTATCGAGGGGCAGCCTGGAAAAGCGTTGGATCGAATTGCTTTTACAACCTCTTTTTTAAAGGCATTTTATACTGGAGAGGATCAGGTGGTTGAAATCCCGACTAAAGCAGTTCAACCAAGGGTGAGTCAGGAAATGCTGCGGGAAATAACTCAAAAACGTCTTGGCTCTTACACGACTTACTATAATTCCGCAAACAAAGAACGGACAAAAAATATTAACCTTTCTGCAGAAGCTGTACATGGAACGGTTATTTTTCCTGGTGAAGTGTTTTCATTTAATGATATTGTTGGTGAACGAACAGAAGAGAAAGGGTATCAACGAGCGCCGGTTATTGTAAAAGGTGAGTTCTCAGAAGATATCGGCGGGGGTATTTGTCAATTATCATCAACAATTTTTAATGCAGTTGATTTACGTGGTATCCAAATGATTGAAAGGTACACTCATAGCCGCTCCGTTCCTTACGTACCCCCGGGAAGAGATGCAACCGTAAGTTGGTGGGGACCAGATTTTACATTTAAAAATTTATACAATGAACCAATCGTGCTTACCGCCTATGCAGCAAATGGCAGCTTAACAGTTGAAGTATTCTCTTCTGAAACAGTAGATTATTTCCAATCAAAATAAAAGCAGTATCCCGGGTTCATGGGGATACTGCTTTATGTGCATCAGTTACTCAGCTTTATGAAGTTCTAGTTCGAAGTGGATTTTTACTTCGTCGGATACGAGTACGCCGCCTGTTTCAAGTGTAGCATTCCAAGTAAGTCCGAATTCTTTACGGCTGATTTTCGTTTCACCGCTGAAGCCGGCAACTGTAGAACCGCTCATCGGGTCTTTACTTTGACCTTCAAATGTAACGTCTAATGTAACTTGATTTGTATTTCCGTTAATTGTTAAATCGCCAATTACATCATATTCATTATTTCCTTTGCGTTTTACATCTGTTGAAACAAATGTAAGTGTCGGATGATTCTCTACGTCAAAGAAGTCTGCAGAACGAAGATGGTTATCACGGTCTTCGTTACGTGTGTTTATACTTGCAGCATCAATCGTTACTTCGATTTTCGAATCGGTAAGGTCTTCCACATCTGCTTCGATCACTGCATCAAATTTGTCGAATGTTCCTTTCGCTCGAGAAATCATCATGTGTTTAACCGAAAAACCTACTTCACTGTGCGCCAAGTCTACCGTCCATTTTTCTCTAGTCATTTAAAATCCCTCCAAATATTATTAAGTATTCCTCAATACTTACTTTCTGTTACCTAGTATAAATTAATAAATCGGTAATGTCAATATATCTTAATTAAAAAATATTTATTTAAGGATAAATTAACAAAACGAAACCATTATTCAAATACCACTAAATAGACTATCTCAAACTTGTTTTCCGTGTAAATGGATCTTAATAATGCAATCCTTCAGATATTTCGATACAATAATATGGGGAGAAGAAGGAGGAAGAGAAATGAAAGAATATAATCCAACTTGGGATTTGGATTCACTATTTCCAGGAGGAAGTGCGTCACAGCAATTCAGAGATTATCTTGGTCAGATTCGAACGGAGATTAAACAATTAGAAGGCCAATTCACCACATTGGAAGTGGGGGTAGATTCATTTTCCACGATGCTTAGCCAGTTTATAAAGGAATTGGAGAAGACAATGTTCAAACTTCGTGAGGCTGGAGCGTTCGTCAGTTGTTTAAGTGCGCAAGATGTAACGGATGAAGGGGCTAAAACACTAGTTGCTGAATATGGCACACTTTCAGCTTCGTTTAATGGCGTGCTGACAACTTTCATGCAGAAACTTGCGGAAATCCCGGACGAGGAATGGCAAGCAACCATTCAGCACGAAGCGTTACAAGAAATAGGGTATGTATTATCAGAATATCGTAATAAAGCACGGGACTTACTTGCTGTGGAACAGGAAGTGCTGATTAATGATCTTGCTGTCGATGGTTATCATGCATGGAATCAAATGTATAATACAATCGTAGGGAATATGACAGTGGAAATTGAAGGGGAAGAAAAGATAGAGTCCTATTCAATTGGTCAGGCCTCCAATCTGTTAACTTCAAGCGACCGAGCAACTAGAAAGAAAGTATTTGATAAGTTAAACGATGCATGGAATAAACAAGCATCCTTATTTGCACAAACATTGAATCATTTATCAGGTTTTAGACTACAAATGTATAAGCACCGCAAATGGGAAAATGTATTAAAAGAACCGCTGAGTATCAATCGGATGAAGCAAGAAACGTTAGATGCGATGTGGACAGCGATAGCTAATAATAAACAACCTTTTGTCGCTTATATAAATAAAAAAGCAGAACTATTGAATATAGATAAATTAAGCTTCTATGATGTCGATGCACCGATTACCGACCATGTTAAAAAATTGAGCTATACAGAAGGCGCCAAATTTATTATGGATCAATTCCGTTCTTTTAGCCCAAAGATGGCGGATTTTGCTGAGCAAGCTTTTGAAAAACGTTGGATTGAAGCGGAAGATCGGCCTGGCAAACGTCCTGGCGGTTTCTGTACAAGTTTTCCTGATAGTAAGGAAACAAGAATTTTTATGACGTATTCCGGAACAGCATCGAATGTTGCCACGTTAGCCCATGAACTTGGTCATGCTTATCATCAGCATGTGATGAATGACGTTCATGGTCTTAATCAACGTTATGCAATGAACGTCGCGGAAACGGCCTCAACTTTTGCGGAAATGATTGTCGCTGATGCAGCAGTTGAACAGGCAGAAACAGCAGAAGAAAAGAAAGCTTTACTTGAAGATAAAGTTAATCGAAGTGTTGCTTTCTTTATGAATATTCATGCCCGGTTTATCTTTGAATTAAATTTTTATAAAGAAAGAGAAAAAGGTTTTGTCTCACCGGCAAGATTGAATGAATTGATGGTGGAAGCACAGAAAGAGGCTTATCAAGATGCACTCGATGAATATGATCCTTATTTCTGGGCGTCGAAACTTCATTTCCATATAACAGGGACACCATTCTATAATTTCCCTTATACATTTGGTTATTTGTTCAGTCTTGGTATTTATGCCCGCGCAAAAGAGCTGGGAGAGAGCTTTGAAGACGACTATATTGCATTACTGGAAGATACGGGACGGATGTCGGTAGAAGAGCTTGCGATGAAACATTTACAAGTCGATCTTACAAAACCGGACTTCTGGGAA
Source organism: Oceanobacillus sp. HCA-5259 (assembly GCF_037892815.1). Taxonomy (NCBI): domain Bacteria; kingdom Bacillati; phylum Bacillota; class Bacilli; order Caryophanales; family Bacillaceae; genus Oceanobacillus; species Oceanobacillus sp. HCA-5259. The sequence goes on from NZ_JBBKBV010000004.1 coordinate 49,298, forward strand.
GCTGCAATCGAGCTTTGCATCAAGGACGTCGAAGCGTTTCTTAAACTGTAAATTTGTTTTATAAGTGTACATTAGCTATAATAGGGTTAACGAAAAAAGCATAGAAAAAGCCAACAGGGGGAGCTAATAGCTGAGAGTGGGCAACGAGGATTGCTCAGACCCTTTGAACCTGTTAGTTAGTACTAGCGTAGGGATGATGGTTTTTTGATGGATAAAAAGCAATGTGAGCGGATTCCCCATCAGGAACCTTCCCTTGGCATTGCTTTTTTTGTATTTAAAAAAGTTGTTCAAAATAGCTTATAAAAAGCTTATAAAAAGGGGAGTTATAACGAATGAAGTCTAATAAACTACTATTTTTAATTGAAGTATCAATCTTCACTGCTTTGGCGTTGCTTTTAGATATCTTGCCAATATCGTTTAAAATCTGGGCGCAAGGTGGTTCGGTCTCCTTTGCAATGATTCCGGTGTTTATAGTAGCGTTCCGTTGGGGATTAAAAGGTGGATTAGTATCCGGTTTCCTCTGGGGGATGTTACAGATTGCAACGGGGAACGCATATATTCTGACGCCACTTCAGGGGTTCATTGATTATACACTTGCCTTTACGGTGATCGGTTTTGCCGGTCTGTTCGCAAGACAAGTTCAAGAAGCGGTACGGGACGGGCGGACAAAAGTGTACCTAACGTATATAACGGCGGGTGTACTGCTTGGTTCTGTGTTGCGTTTCCTTGCACATACCGTTGCTGGGGCAGTATTTTTCGGTTCAGCAGCGATTGAGGGACAATCAGTTTGGGTGTATTCGATTATCTATAATTCATCGTACATGTTCCCGTCATTTGTATTGTCAGCAGTGATTGTATTTTTCCTATTCCACAAACAACCGCGCGCATTGCTCAACCTAGCATCAAGCTAAACCGCAATCTATCCGCTCACATTGCAACTGTAAAAATAATGATCTCTCCCAAATTAAGGAGAGATTTTTTTAGTTTAACTGTTTCAAAGTGAATACGTAGATCTCTCCGGCGCAGGAGTCTCAAGGTTTAGGCTGCGAATCTTCAGAGAAGAATTTTCAGCACAACATTATAAAAAAGAATCAATTCGTTCTGGTTGATAATTCGCCCAAAGTCGCTGATAATAGAAGATAATTATCTGAATAGATATAAAAGTGCATACGAAAGGGGAAGTGGAAATGAAGGCATTTGTTGTGGAATATGGAGAATTAAAACTAAAAAGTATGCCCGAACCAAAGCCGGGAAATAATGAAATTGTTGTTAAGCTAAAAACAGCGGGTCTGAACAGGAGAGATCTCTATATACCGAACCGGAGAGGTAACGATAAAGAAGCTTTAATCCTCGGTTCGGATGGAGCGGGGATCGTCGAATCAGTTGGAGCAGATGTTACTCGTTTTAAAGTGGGGGATGAAGTCATCATCAATCCATCACTTAACTGGCACGAAAATAGTGATGCACCACCAAAAGGATTTGACATCCTCGGAATGCCTGATCACGGAACTTTTGCCGAAAAAATTGTGATCAATGAAGAACAAGTAGAAATGAAGCCAGATTACTTAACATGGGAAGAAGCCGGTGTGCTCGCTCTTGCTGCATTGACAGGTTACCGTGCATTAGTGACTAAGGGGAATATTAAAGCAGGAGAGACCGTATTTATTCCTGGAGCAAGTAGTGGGGTGAACACGTATATCATCCAATTTGCAAAAAGCATCGGTGCACGCGTGATTGTTTCTTCAAGAAGTGATGAAAAGTTGAAGCAGGCCCAGGAGATCGGAGCGGATCTTGCCATTTCAACGGAAAGTGATTGGGAAAAGGAATTGGAGAACGAGCAGATTGATCTTGTGATTGACAGTGTAGGTGCAGCAACGTTTAATCGTTCGTTGGACGTATTGAAGCAAGGCGGAAAAATTGTTATTTACGGAGCTACAGCTGGGGATGAAATCGACCTTAACTTACGTGCCTTTTTCTATGGTCAGTATCAATTGTTCGGCTCCACGATGGGAAGTCGTGAAGAGTTGCAACAGGTATTAGCCCATATGGAAAAGCATGAAATAAGACCGATTATGGATAAAACCTTTGAACTGGATGATGCCCAAGAAGCGTTCAATCATCTGGAAGTGAACAGCCAGTTTGGTAAAATTGCTTTATTAATCGAATAGAAATAGGACCGGTAAATTTCCCGGTCCTATTATTTTTATCGGAACTGAAAACCACGGTCTGTAACGAAATTAAGTGGACATCCCCTTTTTCGCCGTCAATTTTGGCTAGGAATATGCCTCCATCTACAATCCGAAAGAATGTTACATTTGCTTTCTAATCCGCTTGAAAAAAGGAGTAAAAGGCAGCAAGCGCTAGCGGTGCGAATATGGTTGTTAATGTTCTTTTGATAACATAAGTGAAAGATCTGTCTGTTACAAAACACTAGGCTTTCGGCTTAAAGAGAATGGCACCGAGAACTCCAAAAATAATTGCTGCTGAAATACCGGCACTCGTCACTTCAAACATCCCTGTAACAACGCCAATCAGCCCGTGTTTCTCAGCTTCAGCCATGGCTCCATGGACTAAAGAGTTCCCAAAACTTGTAATCGGTACAGTCGCACCTGCCCCAGCGAAATCAATTAACGGTTCATATAAACCGAGTCCGTCAAGAATAGCACCTAAAACTACGAGAGTTGTTAATGTGTGAGCAGGACTGAGCTTGAATACATCAAACATAATTTGTCCAATAACACAAATAAGACCACCAATAACAAATGCCCAGAAAAATATCATGAACAAGTCACTCCATTTCAATTGAGACTGCATGTGCAATAGCGGGAATCGAATCCTTTTGCTGAACGCTTAATGGGGAGTGCAAAGAGCCGGTAGCTACGAGTAACATCCGTTTAAACTCTCCTTGCATCATCCGTTTCAGAAAATGCCCGTACATGACAATTGCTGAACAGGCTGTGCCGCTTGCACCTGCTTGAACAGGTTGATCGGGACCGTAAATCGTCATACCACAGTCCACGTATTGCTTATCTTCTAGTTGAATGCCTTGTTGCTTTAATAAATCAAAAGAAGTATTTCTTCCAATTTTACCGAGATCTCCAGTTATAATCAGGTCGTAATAAGTTTCATCTACGTTTCTTTCCTTAAAATGCGTTTGAATCGTTTCCACTGCAGCAGGGGCCATTGCCCCTCCCATATTGAAAGGATCCGTTATTCCCATGTCAACGACTTTCCCAATTGTTGCAGAGGTCACAGTTGGACCATTCCCTTGCTTACTGAGAACGGCACAACCCGCTCCGGTAACTGTCCATTGCGAAGTCGGGGGTTTTTGACTGCCATAATCATTCGGATAGCGGAACTGTTTTTCCGCTGCGGCATGGTGACTAGATGAGCCACTTACAATAAAGTCGGCAAATCCGCCATCAAGTAAAGCAGCGGATAATGCGAGCCCTTCTGTAGAGGTAGCACAAGCGCTGAATAAGCCGAGGTAAGGCATCGCCAATGCCTTGGCACTAAATGTTGTAGGAGTAATTTGATTGATTAAATCTCCACTTATAAAGAAATTTACCTGCTCTTTTTCGATTGGGCTTTTCTTTAAGGCAATTTTAACTGCTTCTTCCATTAAACGCTGCTGTGCTTTCTCAAAAGACTTCTCTTCAAGCCAGCCATCATCAAATAAATGGTCGAAATCACTGCGGAGAGGGCCATCTGCTTCAAATGGTCCTCCCGTTATACCGGTAGCGAGAATGACCGGTCGATTTTTAAATTCCCATGTCTGCTTTCCAAGTAACATATTATAAGCCCCCCAATTGCAGGAAAATCGTTTTGATTAATGCAATAATAAATGCGGCAAATACACCGTATACAATGACGGGACCAGCAAGTTTAAACATATTTGTCCCTACCCCGATAATAAAACCTTCTGTACGGTGCTCCATCGCTGCAGAAATAACTGCATTACCGAACCCCGTAACGGGAACTGCAGAACCGGCACCAGCGAATTGACCTAGGCGATCATAGAGGCCAAAACCTGTCAGAATCATCGTGATGAAAATGAGCGTTGCAGTCGTTGGATTGCCTGCTGTTTGTTCGGTAAAGTCGAAATAATAAATATAAAAGGTAGTGATTATTTGTCCGATTAAACAAATAAGGCCACCGATAAGGAAGGCTTTTACACAGTTAAGTAAAATTGGTCGCTTCGTCTCTCGTTTTTCCTCAAAGGATTGATATTGTTTAGCCTTCTTTTGCTCATTTTTTTGCTCTGTCATGTAAAACACCTCATTCCTTACGTCTGTTCTTTAGAAAGCTTGCGGATTCTTTCTAACTCTTTATTTAATTCAGCTTTGGATAAATCCCCACTATTTAACCGTTGTTCCAGTTTCTTTAATTCGAGAAAGATTTTCTGATCTGTTGATAGTTCAACTTCATGTTTATTGAATGTAGTTTCAACCGTGTTTTTCAGATCCTTCTTCAAGTCTTTTAATTGCAAACGGTCATGATGTTTTGGATTGACGGCAACCATAATCACTTTGTCATTATTGATTGCAATCACTTCGTTGACATCATGCTCTTGTTCAATAAGTTCTTTTGCATGGTTACTTGTTTCTTGTTTAAAATTGGTCGAAGTGCGCAGGATGGAGGAGTTTGTTTCACTTGCTGATTGTCCAGTGTCATTCGTTGCGCAAGCGCTCAATATAAGGAAGAGAAGAAAGGGAACTGCAAATACATTAGGTTTCATTGGAATCACACCTTTCTACAAGGTCTTATGTTCTTGAACTTACAGTTTTTAGCATTGGGAAATCGCTCGGAAATATACTTGGAATTTACTTCCTATTATTTAGGAGAAGCTGGGGAAGAAGAAAAAAACATCAGGCAAGGTTAACCTGATGTTTAATGTCTATTCATATTTTTGCTTTGTACGTATGCTGCGACATCCATACGGGTAGGTACGTTATATTTTCGGAGCATTTGCTTCGACCAGTTATCATCTTTAAGATTTGAATCACGCTGCTGGTAATAATCTGACAGGATTCGATCATAATCTTCTATATGCGTATGTTTTGCTTGATCATATGTATTTTTATGGAATACTGCTTCGAATGGCAGGCGAGGCTTAATGTCGGGCTCATGATTTGGATGGCCAACAGCTAGACCGAATAGCGGGATAACATATGCCGGGAGCTTCAGAAGCTCGTCAACCCGGTTGATATCGTTCCGTAAGCTTCCAAGAAAGCATGCGCCAAACCCGAGAGATTCCGCAGCGATAACCATATTTTGCGTCACTAACGCACCATCTACAGTCGCGACGATGAATTGTTCCGTACTTTCCAGATTCTGCTTAACATTTCCTTGTACCCCGTTCGAATCCAGATTAGCAATCCGGCTTAAATCGGCACAGATAACAAATAAGTAGCCATTCTTCTCTACGTAGGGTTGCCCAGAGACTTTTCTTAATTCTTTTTTTATGCTTTCATCTGTTACGCCAATAATGGAATAGGCCATAACATTACTTGAAGTCGAGGCCCGTTGCCCAGCTTCTACGATTGTTTTTACTTCATCCTTCGTCAATTTCTCTGGTGTGAATTTTCGAATAGAGCGGTGATTGTGGAGTAATTTAATTGTTTCGTTCATTGGTTGCTCTCCTTTATATTAAAATTATTCGATTGTTAGATTATAAGTTGTTGTGATAGCAGGTTGTTCTTCTAATGCGTTCCAAGCGTCCCAAGCCTCTTCGCTCGGTTCGGTCAAAACGGGAAAATCAATTGCAAGCGATGAATTATCTATCCACTCGAATGATAGGATCGGCCATGAAAAACCGAGGCTGCCTGTTTTTTCATTGTCCCTTACCATTGAGACAGTCGTCCAATCTTGAAGATCGAATATAACAATATGACCAGGAGTCAAATGTCCATTTCCCGGGCGGGTAAAGTGAAAAGCCACTTTTGTTGCATCTGGAGAGAACGTGTGACTTTCATATGTTGCCATATCTGCCACTAGAAATGCAGGCTTATGTTGATCTGGATGTAAGAGAAGATAAGAACATTGGTCATGATGGCAGGAGAAACGCAATATAAAGAATTCTTCGAGCCCCAATATATACTTCTCCAGTTCCATTTCTTTAAGTGCTTGCTGTGGTTTTTTCTGAGTTTCTAGAAACTGATGGAGTATTGGAATATCACGGATGGATAGGGAGACGATTTCTTCATTAATTGTAAACTCTGCGTAGTCCTCTATATCTTCAGGTTCTTGATCCAATGGTTCAGATTCTGTTGCAGCGGATGTTGTCAACGGTTCAAGATCTAAATCAGCTTTATGAATTGGAGAAATCGTATCGTTTTCAATACAAGCTGATAAAAGAATTACAATGAGCGCGACAGGAAGAATCATTCGCATAGTAACCGCTCCCTAGTAGTTTTTTCACTATCCAATTGTACACTACTTTTTATAAACATGCAGTTGCTTTGCATTTTAAAAAATTGTTAAGTTTTATTCCCATCTTGTAAAATTTTTGATACACTTCAATATAACGAAATGGAGGGGGAAATTAGGATGAAGACGTTTAAATTAAAACAGCTGCAAATTGTAGAATTCCATTCAGATACATATCAAACCGTACATATCCCGCTAATCGACGGATTAAGTATTAATCGGGAAGATAAAGAAAATCGCTGGTTAATCGAAGCATATACGAAGCGTGATCTCTTGGATTACTTCACAGAATTAAAAGAAACTTATAAAGAATTGATTATCCATGTCAAAATTACAACAGAGTTGAATGAATTGGCAACTTTCATGACGTCCATCATTGGTATCAATCAGATTGGTGATAATATAAACATTTTATTCCTCGGTACGATGGTGGACCACAAGACAAATAAGTTAGAGGGAATTTTACAGAAATTGATGAAGGAAGGGAACAGAGGAGGAGACTTGCTGAATAAGTTTAAAGAATATCTTTGAAAATTAAAGTCATAGGAGTATCTCGGCAATGAACATTCGTGATGGTAAACTAATTTGGTTGAATCGGTTAACCCCAGTTCAACTGCTGTTGCTTTTTTATATCGTTGCAGTCATCTTTTCGACTGCACTTCTTGCTTTACCTATAGCATATAAGGAAAATGTATCTATTTCATTTATCGATCTTTTATTTACAGCTGTTAGTGCGCTCAGTGTCACGGGATTAAGCACGATTTCAATTGTTGATACATTCAGCACTACCGGAATTATTTTTCTGACGATTATTTTACACCTTGGAGCTGTCGGCGTGATGGCGATCAGTACGTTAATCTGGTTATTAATCGGTAAAAAAATTGGTTTAATCGAAAGAAGATTAATTATGACGGACCAGAACCAGCCAAGTTTTAAGGGAATCGTTCGTTTAATTAAGCAAATTATTATTCTACTCTTGTTTGTTGAGCTGCTTTTTGTTATTATTTTAGGTTTTTATTATTTAAGATATTATGAATCGTTACCAGAAGCTTTCTTTCATGGTTATTTTACAACGATTACAGCTATTTCGAATGCAGGCTTTGATCTGACAGGCTTATCAATGGTCCCGCTTCGTGGCGATTATTTTATTCAAAGTGCGGTCATGTTCTTAATTATTTTTGGAGCGGTAGGTTTTCCTGTTTTAATTGAAGGGAAAGAGTTCTTGCTTGGCAAAAGGAAGAAAAATAGGACGTATCGCTTTTCTTTATTTTTTAAAGTGACAGTTACAACTTTCTTCGCATTGATTCTCATTGGAGCCATCGGGATATTTGTATTGGACTATAATGGGTTTTTCAAGGGAGTTGTCTGGCATGAAGCCCTCTTCTATGCGGTTTTCCAATCTGTGACGACGAGAAGTGGCGGACTTGCGACACTTGACGTTAGCCAGCTAACAGATGCAAATCAGCTCTTTATGTCATTTCTTATGTTTGTCGGTGCCTCGCCGAGTAGTGCAGGTGGGGGGATCCGAACGACCACTTTTGCCCTTGTGATGTTATTTATCTTAACGTATATTAGCGGGAAGAAGCAGGTGCGGATTTTTAACAGAGAAATTCACGAAGAAGACTTGAGGAAAGCTGTGACAATTACATTGGTTGCATTTTTCATTATGTTTGTTTCAGTCTTGCTCGTTTCGGTTGTTGAGGATTTCTCTTTAACGCAGATTTTATTTGAGGTCACTTCGGCATTTGGTACGGTTGGACTTTCGATGGGCATTACTGCGGACCTTGGTATTGTAAGTAAAGTTTTGCTGATGCTCCTCATGTTTATCGGGAGAGTCGGCATCATCACTTTCTTGCTTATTTTTAGGCGACGCGTAACGAAGAGTAATGTCCGTTACCCGAAAGAAAGGATCATTATCGGTTAGTGATAAGGAAGTTTAAAAATGATAAACAAAAATAGCTTGTGCATTGGGTGGGGTATGCACAAGCTATTATTCGTGTCTTAGTAGAAAAATGCTGCTCCAACGATGATTAGCAAAATAAAAAGTACTACGATTAAAGCGAAGTTGCCGCCATAACCGTAGCCGTAGCCACCACATCCGTAGCCACCGCCAAATCCGTAGCCCATATGTTTCACCTCCCACATCTACAGTGTTACTATATGCAGGAAAACTTAAAACGTATAGTCATTCGCACAGAAAAGGACAAGGAGGCACCAAACAAAACCAATTAATCGCTTGTATCTGTTATTTTTATGATTTTCAATTGGTCATTTTCATAAGCAAAGATAAATTCAAATTGATGAGAAGTCGTTTGCTCTTTTTCATTATCTTGATTGCTGTCCCGTTCAATGACATCAACTTCAATTGTTGTCTTAATTTGATTATTATCTAATACTTCACTTTCTGGATCCGTTATTCTTAAATCAATAATATGAATATATTGGTTCCTAAAATCTGCATAGGAAGTGCTTTGTTGCAGGCTGCTCCCAAGAAGTGAGTAGGCACTGATATAATCACGGATGCCGATACTGTCCCAGAAATACTCAATTAGGTAATTAGCATCCTGTACACCTTGTTCCATATTTATGTTATTTACAATATCTGTGATACTGGCAAATTTTAAATCTTCATTAACAGCCTCATTGGACCATTCTTTTACGATGTCAATTACTTCGTTTATCGGGATACTGAATCCGAACATCCCATCGTCCATCCCAACAGAATTAATACCAATGATTTCACCAGTTTCTCTTTTAATGAGAGGACCGCCACTATTACCATGGGTGATCGGTGCGGAAATTTGATAGGCATTGGCATAATGAAATCCATCAACATCCAAGTCTCGCTCCGTACCTGAAATAATTCCTAGTGTAACAGTATTCTGGAAGCCGTGTGGACTGCCAAGAGCAATGACCTCATCCCCGATCTCCGCTAAATCATTAGAGAGGGAAAGATGTTCGCGATTGGCGAGTTGCGGTACACGAATGACTGCAATGTCTGTATCATCACTCATTCCAACAACAGCGGCAGGATAAAATCTTGCATTTGATGTACGGACGTAGATTGCATCCGCATCTTGAATGACGTGGGCATTTGTAATGATGTCACCTTTATTGTTATATAAAAATCCGGACCCGGTAATTGTATTGTATTCATTATGCCCTTCAATTTGGATCACGCTTTTTTCCGCTTCGTGTATAATTGATTTCAAATCTAGATTCTTGCTATTTTCGGCAATGTGGTTAACAAACGGTTGATTGACAGTAAGCTCCGTATTTTTCCAGTCGGAATACATCTTGAACAGAATAAACATGCCAATTAACAGAATGACAATACTTATGAGAATAGCGGGGTATCGTCTTTGTTTCATGAAGCTTCACCTCAGATATCAGTATCCGATTGATCAGTCGGTATACCATGTAATTCTTATTATTTCTGCTTCCAATTCACTGGACTTGTCTTTTAAATCAAAATGAGTAAACTCAAATTTACCTTGTTCGGTTGGGTAGAGTGTGTCTGGATAGACGAATATTTCATTCGTTAAAATTTCCTCCCCCTTCCGCGAAAGGGCGTAATCAACAAGTATTGAATTGATAGGAACGGTGGCATTACTCTTCACTGCTCCATTAACTATAACTCTACCATCTTCATCATTCTCCACTTTTATAGAGACAACTTCAATCGCATCGTTCTCATTCATTTGATGTTCCTGGTAGACGGTATCCATTGCTTGTTCCAAACGTTCCTTTGCTGCAGTTTCAAAAGAACTTTTTTCTTTATTAATATTTGCTAGTAAACTTTGTAGCTTCTCGGAATCTGGTGCGTATTTTAATCCATCCTCTGTAATTAAAAGGGCATCGTTAAATTGTTTATGATTCAATGCTTCACTTGCTGTTGAGAAAGTATACTCAATGAGTTCATTCCGTAATTGCATGACAATTTCATTCGCTTCTGGATGATTTATTTCTTCTGCTTCCCAAATGAGCATCCGAATTTCATTCATGCTTGGACTCTTTTCCAGTTTCGCTTTTAACTGTTCCATAAGGACAGAAGCGTGCGTTTGATCAATCTTTTCCACCAGTTCACTGACAACAGGACCTTGATATGTCTTCAATTTATCTTCTGCTAGATGGAGAATGTCGAGTGCTTCATTATAATCTTCGGTATGCAGGAGTTGCTCTGCTTTTTCCAATTGTTCTCCAATGCTTATCGCTTCCGCTGTGTATTGCAACGCTACTTGAGCCTGGTTGAAATCTTTCCGGTGGCGCAGAGAATCCTGAAGAAGTTGATTCGCCTGTGCATAATCACCCTCTTGCAGGGATTCTTGCGCTTCCGTATATAATTCAATTGCTTTTGCAGATTGATGATTGAAGTAGAGGGATGATATAAAAATACTACTTATAACAATGACCAACATGGCGATCGGGAGTATCCACCATTTTTGGAATCTTGCGGGTTCGAGTCTTGCCTCTATATCCGGCAGCGGTCTTCCGCATTTTAAACAGAAATGCTCATCTTCTTTCACTTTGGTCCCGCAATTTGGGCAATAATACATGGTCTACCACCTCCAATAATCTTTATTATTTTATCATAAATACTTTATTTAAAAGGAAAAAATTGATATGATAAGAGGGATGATGAGATACATAGCTTTAATTTTGAATGAAATAAATGATAAATTATGAAAGGGGTGCATATGAATGGAAACAATTTATGTAATTGTTCTCTTCGGCATTCTTATCCTAAACATGGGCTACTGTTTATTAGATAATGAAAAGTAATGATTCGAACAGGGCAGCCACACTCGACTGCCCTGTTTACTTTGTTGCTTCAGAAAACTATAAAATAAAGACGCTGTGAATAACGAGTTTCTAACTGTAGCCGCATTGGCTCTGCTTGGGCTACTGATCTGCTAGTATAACGCTTTTCGGTGAGACAAGTAATCGAAGTCCCGGGCGCCCGCGAAACGAATCGCGAAACATAATGTAAGGGCACTAGCGTCTTTGTTTTATCACGCATTAACGGTCTGTAATATCCCCACCTCTAAACATGAGGGAAACCCAAAATGTGAAGGTGGGGGATATACAGTCCGTAAGTCCCTGATTCTATTAAACTAACATTCAGTGGGGGAGGAAAGGAAACCCCTACTGAATGAAGTTTCACTTTATCTTGTTCGACCCCATTCACTAATTGGGTAAATAATGAGTTCTGACCTTCCAATGATTTCCTCACGCTGAATAAATCCAAGGCCGTTACGGCTGTCTTTACTAATCGCACGGTTATCTCCCATCACAAAATAACTATCCTGAGGAACATCTATCGGGCCGAATTCTCCAGTTTTGCTGCTAATTTCTTCGCTCAGAAATGTTTCGATGTATCTTTCTCCGTCAATATATAATTCACTATTTCTGATTTCAACTGTTTCACCAGGAAGAGCAATAATTCGCTTGACATAATTTTTATCTGTTTGTTGAATGATGATAATATCTCCGCGCTTAGGCTCATTAAGGAGATAAATCATTTTATTAAAGATGAGTCTTTCGCCATTTTCGAGTGTCGGTTCCATGCTATCACCTTCAACGATCGATGTGGCAAATACGAAGTTTTGGATTAAAAGGGCAATAATAACAGCGGTTGCAATGGCTTTTAGCCATTCAAACCACTCGGATTTTCGTTTTGTAGCCAATGCTACCATCCTTTTCTATTTTAATTCACTTTTTATAGTAGCATAACTTCCTTGCATTATCGACAGTAAAGGACGAACTTTTTTCATGACAACTAATGAATTAAAGGAGTGCTATAATTTTAATGGATACGCTTATGGATATGCTTAAACAAATTGAAGTTCTACGTAAAGAAATGATTCAAACAGCGGAGGAAAATGGGTTGAATCATGAAAAATGCATTACGATCAGTAAGGAGTTGGACCAGTTATTGAATGAATACGAACGGGTAAAACAGGTGTCGTCTCCTAAAATAAAAACAAAACAATAAAATAATTTGAAGTAAATCTTCTAATGTGATAGAAGAGTATAATTCGGAGCGAAAACTTTGTAATTATCACGTATTAACGGTCTGTAATCCCCCACCTCTAATAGGGAAAACCAAAATGTTAAGGTGGGATATACAGACCGTAAATCCCTGATTCTGTTCAACTAACATTCAGTGGGGGGGGATTTCCCCACTGAATGAAGTTTCACTTTATGAACAAACGGTTACATATGCCGAGAAGTATTGCGGGAATATTGTAAGCAAAAGAGTGATTTGTTTGAAAATTATCAGCAAATGACATATAATATAATTGAAATGATAATTTTCCGTCAATTTTGAATTAAAGTTCCTAAAATGTTCAAATAATTTAGATTAGAAAAGCGGAAAATAGGGTATAATGAAACTAGTATGTGAAAAGGAGTGCAAAAAGATGAGACCTAAACGTATGAGTTTTGAGCAACTCGTCAGCCAAAATATAAGAGAAATGCTAGAGGATGAAAATAGCATTAATCAGCTGGAGATGCGTTTGGAAAAAAGACATGAAGCGAATGCTAGAAAAAAACGCGAGCAAGACGCTGAACTTTTTTCTAATGAATAATAATAGAGTATGAAAAAATGGGGAGGCTAGAACGACTCCCCGTTTTTTATGCTCTAATTTTTTGATTATCAACTATATGATTATCACGCTTATTATACACTTGAACAATAATGACAGCGGCGATAATAGAAGCCATTCCTAGCATCTGAATGAATGAAAACGCCTCTTGGAAGATGAAGATGCCAATTAACGTTGCAACGACAGGCTCTACCGTCGTCAGAATAGAAGCCTTTGAAGCTTCTGTTTGATTCAATCCATGGGTATAAATAATGTATGCGACAGCAGTAGGCAGCAGTCCTAAACCGAATGCATAAAGCAGTACTTCTAGATCTATTAGCAAGCTGGCTTTTTCCTTATAAGGAAAGAAAGGGGTTAAAGCAATTGCCGCAGTTAAAAATGTGAAAGTTGTAATAGTTAAAGATGTATATTTCCTTAGGGCATATTTACTGAATATGCTGTACAGTGCATAGCCGACTGCCGAACCAATTCCGAAAATGATACTTCCCCACTTAAATGCTTCTTTATCAAAGGGAATTAATCCAACGACAAGACTCGTGCCAAACAATGTAATGAAAAGGGCAATGATTTTAATCCGTGTTAACGGTTCTTTGAATAAAAAATAAGAAAAGATTGTGACAAACGTTGGTCCTGTATAAAGTAATGCGGTAGCAACTGGGATTGATGATATTTCTATAGCGGTAAACATGCAATAATTGAAAAATACAATACTGAATACGCCAGTGCCAATGAAATATTTAATATCTGTTATTTTATGTAATTTCAAGCTCTTCGGGGTGGTACACAATAAATACAAGACAAGGATAAAAGCTGATGTCCATACCCGCAGTGTCACAACTTCCATCGGAGTAAAGCCGTATGTATAGAGATTCTTTACGTAAAAACCGATTGTTCCCCATAACGCCGCTCCAATAAGAATATAAATAAATGCTTTATTCACCAGTATCGCTCTCTTTCCTCCATTTTCATATCATTATATTAGTAAAGTATTTAAATGTATAGTAATTTCGTGAAATGGGAATAATGAGGCTATTTAAGTTACTTAGCTGGAGGGTTTCGTCCATGGAGCGTTTCTTTTCTGAATTGATAATTTTTCATTATGATTTCCTTTTTATTATCGCGGGTTTATTACTGCTATTATGTATGTTTATTTTAGCTAGACGCCTGGTCGAGTGGGGGAAAGAAAGGGATTATTTACTCGCTTTTATTGTGGGGAGCAGCTTTTTTCTGAATCTATTCTTTTTTATATTAATCATTGGAAAGAAAGAAGGGCATGCAGTAATATTTCTGCCATATTTACTACAGATCATTGGAATTTATGGGTTATTGCTGCTCCTCGGTTTGGGGTGTAAGTTCGTATTTAAACGAATTGTCCGTAAAAGGGTGTAAACAGTTGAATGCTGTCACGCCCTTTTTAGGGCATTTTTTAATTATATGATTTTATTAAAAGATACGTTTAAAGAGGCTGGGACATAACTATTCTAATATGAATTAAATCCGAACAAAACTGCTAACTAACTCCGGGAATATACGGAGACTCCAGCAGGAGGCTCACCAGCCGCCTGCGGAAAGCGTAGTATATTCCCGGAGCGGTTGTTGATGCTCTTTCTTATCATTTGTTCGGATTTATAACCAAGAAGTTATGTCCCAGTCTCTTTTTAAAGTCTTATTAAAATTACTGAATAATATAGTTCACAAACAAAATGGTATTTCATATTTTTTCCATTAAACACTTCAAATTAACTATAAATGACCGATATAAAGAATGGAAATAAATACATATACCTATTTCGGGTAAATTTATGACAGGAGACGTGGAATAATGCAAGATTCTTTAATACAAAAAGAGGCACATCCAGTCCTACAATCCTTTATCCAAGTAGCTCCATATTTTCAAATGCTAGTTAATGATGATATCACAATAGGGATTTATGATACAGAAAAATTGCTAATCAATATTCCTGCAAAAACCTTCTCACTTAATGTAGCTCCTGGTGATCCATTGCTTGAAGGTGATATTATTGCGAAAGCGATTCAAGAAAATAAAAGTCAGGCTATGGTGGTACCGGCTGATTTGTTTGGAGTAAATCTTGTTTCCCGTGCAACACCTGTGCATGATGAGCATGGGAAAGTAATTGGTGGAGTTGGTGTTGGGTTAAATGTCGATAAGGCGAACAAACTTTCAGAAATAGCTGGCAGTCTATCCAATGTGATTAATGATGTAACGAATACGGTTCAAGAAATGGCAGAATCAGTTAATGAATTAGCTACGAATCTTAGCTTTGTTTCTGAAAAGGCAAATGAAGTAACAGATAGTGTAGACCTTATTGACAAAGTTTCAACAGTTGTTAGGGATATCGCGGATCAGAGTAATTTACTTGGATTAAATGCAGCTATTGAATCAGCACGTGCTGGAGAACATGGGAGAGGATTTGGAGTAGTCGCTGATGAAATTAGAAAAATGGCAACTAATTCAAAGGACAATGTACAGGAAATCCAAAATATTACAAGCCAAATTAAAAGTGTAATCGAGGATCTGGATAAGGATATACAAAAAGTAAATTTGGAATCCACTACCCAATCCGCTTCGATTGAAGAACTAACAGCAACAATGGAAGAAATCAATGGAAATATTCGTAGTTTAGCGGAGTTAGCTAGAGAAAACATTGAGTTAAACAATTAATGAAAGGTTGAATGAAGATGAGCTTTAAAGAATTAGCAAGTCAATATATTAACGGAGAATGGAAAGACGGTTCTAGTAATCTTACAATAGAAAATAAAAACCCATATAATGGTGAAATTATTGCAACATATAAAGCTGCTAGTATAGCAGATTTGAATGATGCATATGAATCGGCACAAACTGTACAAGAAAAGTGGGCGAAAACAAACCCAGTTGTACAAAGAGAAGTGTTTGATAAAGCAGTAGATTATATCAATGAAAATCATGAAGCAATCGTAAATATAATTACTGATGAGATTGGTGGTACACGTTTAAAAGCAGAATTTGAGATTGGCTTAGTTACAAATTTGATAAAAGAAGCAGCCACTTTTCCTATGCGTATGAATGGTACCATTTTACCATCTCCAATTGATGGTAAAGAAAACCGGGTTTATCGTGTACCAGTTGGTGTGGTTGGGGTGATTAGTCCATTTAATTTCCCATTTTTCTTATCCATGAAATCTGTTGCACCGGCATTGGCTACTGGAAATGGTGTCGTATTAAAGCCGCATGAGCATACAACAATTACAGGCGGAACACTTATTGCTAAAATATTTGAGAGTGTTGGATTGCCTAAAGGCTTGTTAAATGTGATTACTACTGAAATATCGGAAATTGGAGATAAATTTGTTGAACACCCGATTCCACGTGCTATTTCCTTTACAGGATCAACAAAGGTTGGAAAACATATAGGAGAAGTTGCTGGAAGAAATCTAAAAGAAGTTCATTTGGAATTAGGCGGAAATAGTGCTTTAGTTGTTTTAGAGGATGCAGATATTGATTTAGCAGTAAGTGCAGGCGTATTCAGCCGCTTCACGCATCAAGGACAAATCTGTATGTCAACTAATCGCTTAATTGTTCATGAAGATGTATATGATGAATTTGTGGAAAAATATATCAAGACAGTATCTGGTTTGACTTGTGGTGACCCGAAAGATCCAAATACGATTATTGGACCAGTTATTAATGAACGTCAAGTTAAAACGACTGTAGAATTAATTGAAAAAGGTATTGAAGAGGGGGCAACTCCTTTACTT
This sequence comes from Oceanobacillus sp. HCA-5259, assembly GCF_037892815.1. Classification (NCBI taxonomy): domain Bacteria; kingdom Bacillati; phylum Bacillota; class Bacilli; order Caryophanales; family Bacillaceae; genus Oceanobacillus; species Oceanobacillus sp. HCA-5259. The sequence goes on from NZ_JBBKBV010000004.1 coordinate 66,094, forward strand.
AAAGGAAATGTTACAGGGAACGTAATAGAACCAGTTGTATTTACTGATGTTACCCCAGATATGACGATTGCAAATGAGGAATTCTTTGCACCAGTTGTATCTATCATGAAAGTAGCAAATGAAGAAGAAGTTCTAAACTATGCCAACCAAAGCCCATATGGTTTAAGTGGTGCAATCCATACAAGAGATGTAGAGCGTGGTGCCGAGCTTGCAAAGCGGATGGATACTGGCATGATCCATATCAATGATGGAACAATTAATGATGAGCCTAACGTTGCTTTCGGCGGTGTCAAAAATTCAGGAATTGGACGACTAAATGGAGAATGGAGCTTAGATGCGTTTACTACAACAAAATGGATCTCCATTCAACACACAAAACGAGTCTATCCATATTCTTAAGGTGAATAATCCCCTTCTAGCCATACTTGCGCAGTTTTCTGCAGCATAGAAAATAGGCCAATGAAAAATACAGTCTAATAATTAATATTATATATGGGTAACGAAAAAGTCCTTTTTTTCTTATTTAGAGAAAATAAAGGACTTTATTATGTGTGCAGTTAGTGGTTAGTCATCTACTCGATTGAGCTTAACCAGAGGGTTAATATTTTCTATATCCATTGGTCGGTGGCCATTTCATTTTACCAAGTGATGAGGGTGTATAGTAAGCTGATGCATATGATCGACTTCTTTTTGGTTTGGTTGAAGACTTATAGTTGATATAAGGGTATAAAATCCGCTTAGCCTGTGAAAGTGACATTTTCGATTGGGGATTTCGGTAGTTTTTATCCAGGGAACCGAGATGTTCCAATTCTTTGAAGTCATCCTTTGTTGGAGGAATGTGAAAATAATAATCTGCCACTTTAACAAGCAGTGTGGAATGCTGGTTGCTGTACTTAGGTCTGTCCGAGAAATGAAGGCCTATCTTTTTTGCGCGTTTTTCTCTTAGCAGCTTATTGATCGCTTCTTTTTTGATGAAATATAAATGTTGGGGCTCTGGGGCAGTTTTCGCATGGCGGTTAACAGTGAAAATTGCCTGAGCTATCTCTTGTAGATCACTATCTGTATTCATAAATTCACTCCTTTAGCATACCTCTAGTATATCTATCGTACCTTAAAGATCCGGTTTAGGCAATGGGGGTAGGATTGATAGATTTTTTATAGTCTTTCGTGTCTCACCATTAGAAGTCCGTAGGCATATAGTCCGTAAATCCCTGATTCTGTTCAACTAATATTCAGTGGGGAGGTAAGGATACCCTCACTGAATGAGTTGCACTTTATGGAAAGCAAAAAAGCATTCGTAGTGAATGCTTTTGGTAGGTGATCTTATTCATTTAGCTTTTTGATATCATTTATTATTGATTCCATACTTTCGGATTGCACTCCGTCGTAGAACTTAATAACTTCTCCTTCAGGATTGATCAGGAAAAATCTAGTTCCATGCGTTACTTGATCCGTGCCTTCTGGGGCTTCGGCAAGTAAACTCTTAAACGATTTGATGGAAATTTCCTTTATCGTTTCAAAATCATAACCCGTTAGAAATGTCCAATTACTGAAGTCTGCATCATAGCTTTCCCCATACTCGCGCAGTACTTCCGGTGTATCATAATCAGGGTCGACACTAAAAGATATAAGTTGGATATCGTCATATCCTTCTTCAGCTAAACGGTCCTGGAGTATTTTCATGTTGGCGGTCATTGGTAAGCATACTGTCGTACAGTTTGTGAAAATCATATCTGCAATCCAATATTCACCCTCTAAATCCTCAAGGCTCAGCGTTTCGTTATCTTGGGTGGTGAATTCGAAGTCGAGCATATCTTGACTCATATTCGTTTCGATTGCTTCACCACAGCCCGCAAGGAAAAGGGAGAGTGCCAAGATAAATAACAAGCGCTTCATGTAAGCAATCTTCCTTTCTAAGTATAATGCTTAGATTTAGTATAGCATGCTTTTCTTTTGATTTTAGCTGATCCCAATGATTTTCCTGTGAAACCTTTATGACAAATTCGCTTGAAGTGTATATTCATGGATTTCAGGTTTGCAAAATAAACGGTAGGGGACACGGGTAGTCCCAATGCCTGCATTTACAAATAATTGCAACCGATTGTCAATTAAATACTTACCACGTACATATTTTTCCGCGTAAAGAGGGGTGTAGAGGTGTCCGATGATAGGTAAGCGCACTTGACCGCCGTGGCTATGCCCTGAAAGTTGTACATCTACCGGATATTTTACGGCTTCATCTGCAAAATCTGGTTCATGGGCAAGCAAGACTGTAAATAACTCTGGGTTTGCTTGCTGTAATGCAGCATCCAAATCGGGCTTGCCTAGCATTAGATCATCAATTCCTGCAAGGATGAACGTATCCTGTTCCGAACTAATTTCTACATGGCTGTTTTGTAATAAGGTAAAATTAGCTGCTTCCATGATGTCGAGAATCGTTTCCGTACCGTAACCGCCATGATCATGATTCCCATAAATCCAATATTTTCCTAAGGGGGCGTTCAAACTGCCAAGTACTTCAATAATCGGTTCGTGTTCTTGGGCTTGTAAATATTTAGGGTTATCAACTAAATCCCCTGTAAACAAAATAATGTCCGGGTTACGTTTATTAATTTGGTTGGCAAGCTTTTCTAAGTTCTCAATCGAATAATTAAATCCAAGATGGGTATCAGAGAATTGAATGATTTTCTTTTTATGGAAGGTGGTTGGAATGTTATCCGATATAATGTTTTCTTTTTGGATATGTAGACTTGCTGGTTCAATTTCCCGACTGTAAAAAAATGTTCCCCCGCTTAAGCCGATTAAAGTCATTGTGAATCCTGCCGCTCGCTTTAAAAATGCTCGTCGATTCATCTGGGTCAAACCTTTCTATATAAAAACTTTCCGTTCTATTTAAATAGTTATACTTTCCTATTATAGCATGTAAGCGAAGGCTCCGTACAGGAAGAAATGTAAAGGGATAAAGCGGAATTTGGATAAGTAATGTAACTGTACTTAGTTTTAAAGGTTCCGAGTAAAAGTGTTATAATCTAAATTATCTGTTAAATTGTTGACATAATTCTTCTAAAACGATATACTTTAATAAGATGAAGTTTTTTAAATGCAGTCTTCATTATCCTTGTCATAACCTGCTCGCATTCCCTCGCATTACACCAACCAAACGTCTTCAATTTATCTTTTGAGTGTTTGAATTTCGTAAAATAACTTGTTATCTGATACAATAAAAGAGGAGCATCTTTGTATTAGAGTTAGTCCATATGACAATTAACTAATGATCATGAGAGAAATGTTAGCGCGACCATGTATTTAAACTTGTAGTTACACAAGGACAAGACGTAATAATTAACCCGCACAAAATATGGATATATAGTTTGAGAAGGGGGTAATTTTTTTGAGTACCATGCAAGAAAGGGAATTACAAAATATTCTTGTAGAAGAACTAATGATTTCATCTGAGAAGGTTGCTCATGTCCAACTAAACAATCCACTAGAACATGCTTTACTTGTGCTTGTGAAATCTGGTTATGCCGCAGTGCCTGTACTTGATTCGTCTTATAAATTAGTAGGTATAGTTGGCAAAACCGTGATTCTAAACGAAATTCTTGGGTTGGAACGATTCGAAATTGAAAACTTGTCAGAAATGCGCGTAGAAGAAGTAATGAACAGCGATATACCATGTTTGACAAGGAAGAATAATTTAGTGGATGGCTTGAATGCATTAATCAATCATGCCTTTATCTGTATAGTTGACGAAGATGGCTACTTCGACGGGATCTTAACGCGTCGAGCCATATTAAAGGAATTGAAGAAAGATATTTATATGAAACATTATAAAAAATAATCTCTAACGAATAAATATCCCCATAATATTTGGGGTTTTTTTATTGGTAAAACTTCATGTATTCATAGATTAAGAAAGCGGGACAAAACCCCATGTCCCGAAAAAAATTATTAAAATCAAGAATTTGTTATAGCTATTTATTTCGGTTTCCGATATATTTATATATACTGACAATTTTGAAGGGGGAGCACAATTGAATACATTTAAACGGTTGAAAGAATTCTATTGGCCATATAAGCACTATTTTCTTTGGTCGTTATTCTTTCTAATTATTCTAACGTGTATCACGGTTGTTTATCCGATCATTCTGCAAATAACAATCGATGAAGTCGTACTCCAGGATCGTTATGGACTCATTCTTTATATTTCGCTTATCTTCTTAGGCCTCATGATTATTAAAGGGATTTCCACTTTTTCCTTTCAATATTTAAGTGAATTATTTGGGATGACATCCGTATATCATCTTAGAAACGCTTTATATGGAAAATTGCAAGTATTATCCTTTAAGTATTACGATAATTCAAAAACCGGAGACATTATGTCAAGATTGACTGCGGACGTAGAAGGTTTTCGCTTTTTCCTATCCGCTGGATTTGCAGAATTAATTCGTATTGTCGTTCTGATTGGTGTCAGTTTAACGATCATGTTTTATTATTCCATTCCACTTGCGATCGTTACGATGCTTGCTATGCCTTTTTTGGGTATCATTGTTTTTCAATTTGACAAACAAGTGCACCCTGCTTTTAGAAAAGTAAGGAAATCCTTTGGAAGGTTAAATACGCGAGTGCAAGAGAATATCAGTGGAATGAACACGGTTAAATCATTATCACGAGAAGATTTTGAGATTGACAGATTTTCATCCAGTAATGATGATTACCGAAAGCGGTACTTGTTCACCTCTAAATTATGGTCGAAATACTTTCCGTTAATGGAGTTTATTGGTAATGTAGCGGTTGTTTCGTTACTGGGATATGGCGGATATCTCGTCATTAATGATCAAATGGCGCTTGGTGAACTTGTTGCATTCTTTAGTTTAGTCTGGTATATCCTCGGTCCGATTATGAACCTCGGGTTTGTTGTTAATATGTTTTCTCAAGCGAAAGCATCGGGAGAACGTTTGATCGAGATTCTTGACCAGGAAGAAGAGATTCAGGAAAAAGAAAATGCAATTAGGCAACCGATAAAAGGGCATGTCACGTTCAAAGATGTATCCCTTCAATATGTCGAAGAAGATGATGTAGCTTTAAAGCATATTGATTTTGATGCACCTCCCGGGAAAGTCATTGGACTGATTGGCGCAACTGGTTCAGGGAAAACGAGTATTACACAACTTATTACAAGATTTTATGAAGCGGATATGGGAGAAGTCCTTGTTGATGGTCAATTGGTTTCCGATTATGAATTGAAATCATTACGAAGTCAGATTGGCTTCGTATTACAGGAACCTTTCTTATTTTCAACATCCATCCGTGAAAATATCGCATACGGAAGACCTGATATAAGTGAAGAACAAGTGATAGATGCGGCCAAACGTGCCCAGGCCCATGATTTTATTATGCAATTGCCAAAAGGATACGATACATTACTCGGCGAAAGAGGGATGGGACTGTCGGGTGGCCAAAAGCAGCGGATTGCCATTGCTCGTGCGCTCTGTATTAATCCAAGTATCCTGATTTTGGATGATGCGACATCTGCGGTTGATATGGAGACAGAGTTTAAAATCCAAGCTGCTTTAAAAGAGGTAATGAAGGAGAGGACGTCCTTTATTATTGCTCATCGAATTTCCTCCATTAAGCATGCTGATGAAATTTTAGTACTGGAAGAAGGGGAAATAAAAGAACGCGGAACACATAATCAATTACTTGCAGAGCATGGAATATATCGCAGAATTTACAATATTCAATATCAAGACCGGGAAGAGATTATGGAAATTGTGAACTGAAAGGAGGGGGATTCGATTGGAAACTTCCAAGAAAGATAAGAAAAATCATTTAACTCGTTTTCATTATACGGTAGAACAAGTTATTGAAAAACCGTTTAACTGGAAACAAATGCTACGACTCTTAACCTATTTGAAACCTTATGCCAAAAGTTATTTGCCGGCCGCAATTATTGCAATGCTTGTATCAACCTTCGTCCGTTTGGCAGTACCGATTTTAGTCGGGAAGGTTGCGATTGATATTGCCATCTTAAACAAAGATACGACACTATTGACGTGGCTCGTTGTCATCATAGGCTGCTTGTATTTATTAAGTTATCTGGCAAACGTGTTGCGGATAAAATGGGTGAACCAGCTGGGGCAAAATGTCATCTATGATTTGCGCCATCACTTATTTTCCCATGTACAGCGGCTATCCCATGGTTTTTTCGATCATCGTTCGGCGGGATCGATTCTTGTTCGGATTTTAAATGATATTAACTCGTTACAGGAACTTTTTACAAACGGAATCATCAATTTATTAATGGATTCAATTACTTTAATCGGCATTATGGTTATTCTCTTTGTTCTAAGTCCAAAATTAGCCATTGCTGTATTAATCGTCTTACCGATTATGTTTTATATATCTACGAAGTTAAGACGAAATATCCGCCGTTCATGGCAGAAAGTACGGATTAATCAATCGCGAATGAACTCCCATTTAAACGAAGCGATTCAGGGGATGCGAATTACCCAGTCATTCTCACAGGAAAGAGAAAATGCCGAGTTTTTCGATGGAGTGAATAAGGGATTCTTTCACAGCTTTAGAGACGCAGCGAAAAAGAGTGCATTATTCCGCCCGTTTGTCGATATGAGTGATGCAGTTGGAACAATTATTCTTATTGCTTTTGGTTCCTATTTAATTTTGTTGGGAGAAGCAAATGGTGGAATCGCAATTGGTACCTTCGTATCATTTGCTTATTTTACCGGAATGTTTTGGGAGCCGATTTCAAGATTAGGTCAAATGTATAATCAACTCTTGATGGCAATGGCTTCCTCGGAGCGGATTTTTGAATTTCTTGATGAGCGACCTAATGTAAAGGAGAAAGAGAATGCGTATATCTTTCAGAATATGAAAGGGCATATTCAATTTGAACGCGTCCAGTTTTCTTATAATCAGGACCGGATTGCCCTGCATGAAATATCCCTAAATATTGAAGCAGGAGAAACGGTTGCATTAGTTGGCCATACAGGAAGTGGTAAATCGACAATTGCCAATTTAATTAGCCGATTTTACGATCCGACGGAAGGTGCAGTGAAAATAGATGGGAAAGATCTTCGGGATGTTGAACTTGCAAGTCTACGGAAACAAATTAGTGTTGTATTACAAGATACGTTTATATTCTCGGGCACTATTATGGAGAATATTCGCTTCGGAAGACCGGATGCAACCGATGAAGAGGTAATAGAAGCAGCAAAAGTTGTCGGGGCAGACGATTTTATTAAACGGTTGTCTAATGGATATGCTACGGAAGTGGAGGAGCGAGGGAATATTCTCTCGGCTGGTGAACGGCAATTACTTTCCTTCGCAAGAGCACTGCTTGCTAATCCGCGTATTATAATTTTGGATGAGGCAACAGCTAGTATTGATACAGAGTCAGAAATGAAGATTCAACAAGCTTTAAAGCGGCTGTTAAAAGGTAGAACATCGATTATCATTGCCCACCGGCTCTCAACGATCCGGGAAGCTGACAAGATATTCGTCCTTGAAAACGGTAAAATCCTCGAAAGCGGCAATCATCAGACACTTATCGCCAAGCGAGGAAAATATTATGAATTAGTCAAATCCCAATTCACCATGCTCGATGCGCTATAAAATTGGAAGTTTACTAAGTTTTTTTCCAGCTCCGCAGCCGCAATCGGAAAGCGAGAGATATCAGGCTTGCGGGGCAGGCCTTAGTAGAGAGGGAGTTTTTCTCTTTAATATTACATGTATTTGTTAATTTTGTGCAATATTTAGGTAAAGGTTATAATAGAGCTACAAAGATGTTACTAGTTTTGGAGGGATTGTAATGAGTAAGGATTATGCGGTGATTGGTTTGGGGAGGTTCGGTGGCAGTATTTGCCGAGAATTAAGCAAAGAAGGAAAACAAGTGCTTGCTATTGATATTGACGAAGCAAAGGTTAATGAATTTAAAAACATTGCCTCCCACGCCGTCATACTCGACTCTACCGACGAAGAATCATTAAAAGAAATTGGAATTCATAATTTTGAACACGTCATTGTTGCAATCGGAGATAGTCTCCAAGCTAGCATTCTAACAACAGTCATCTTGACAGACTTGCATGTGGAACGCATCACCGTAAAAGCGCAAAATGACTATCATGAAAAGATATTGCGAAAACTTGGTGTTGATCGGGTTATCCATCCGGAGCGGGATATGGGGAGGAGGATTGCACAAAATATCATTTCAAATAATATTCTCGATTTTCTAGATTTATCCGATGACCACAGCATTGTCGAGGTGAAAACAGGGAAGAAAATGATCGGAAAATCATTAATTGATCTCGATATCCGAGCAAACTTTGGTTGTAATGTAATGGCGATAAAAAGCGGCGAGACAATCGACGTCTCACCAAGTCCTGAATATGTGTTTAAGCCTGATGATATATTGCTTGTCATCGGTAGCGATGACGATATTCACCGTTTTGAAAAACAGCTTATTATTGATGAACAATAAAAAACATTAGCAGGCAAATAGATGTCTGCTAATGTTTTTAATTTATACTTCCATAATAATCGGTAAGACCATCGGACGGCGTTTTGTCCGTTCATATAAGAATGGTGCAATTGTGTCTGTAATTTCATTTTTAATTTCAGACCATTGGCTTGTTTTTCGTTCCATTACTTTATTTAAATGTTTCGTGACAAGCTCTTGTGCTTCTTTGATAAGATCTTCTGATTCCCGCATATAGACGAAACCGCGAGAAATAATATCCGGACCAGCTGCGAGCTGGAACTGTTTCATATTAATGCTTACGACAACAATCACAAGACCTTCTTCTGAAAGGATGCGTCGGTCTCTTAGAACAATATTACCGATATCGCCAATCCCGCTTCCGTCGATATAAATCGTACCTGAAGGAATTTTACCAGCTACATCAGCAGTATCTTTGCTTAAGGCAAGCACATCACCATTGTCGAGGGTGAAACAGTTATCTGGATCTATTTCACAATCAACTGCAAGCTTGATGTGTTCTTTCATCATTCGGTATTCACCATGAATCGGCATGAAGAACTTCGGTTTCATCAAGCGAAGCATCAGTTTTTGTTCGTCCTGCGCCCCGTGACCAGAAGTGTGTACATTGCTTAATTTACCATGGATAACCTCAGCACCTGCACGATAAAGTTTATTGATGATTCGGCCGACACTAATTGTATTTCCAGGGATTGGAGATGATGAAAATACAACCGTGTCGCCAGGTATTAATTGAACTTGCTTATGTGTGCCATTAGCAATTCTTGAAAGGGCCGCCATTGCTTCACCTTGAGAACCTGTGCAAAGTATCGCTACTTCATCAGCAGGAAGACGATTGATTTGGTTACTATCCACAAATGTATCTTTAGGTGCCTGGATGTATCCAAGTTCCAGTCCTAGATTGATCGCATTCTCCATACTGCGTCCAAATACTGCGACTTTTCGACCGTATTTTACTGCCGAATCGATCACTTGGCTCAAGCGGTAGATGTTGGATGCGAATGTGGCGAAAATTAGTCTGCCATCAACCCGACTGAATATATCGTCGATGCTTTCACCAACAACCTTCTCAGACAACGTGAAGCCAGGGACCTCACTGTTTGTGCTGTCCGACAATAAGCAAAGTACGCCTTCTTTGCCAATCTCAGCCATTTTTGTCAAATCAGCATGCTCTCCAACTGGGGTGAAGTCGAATTTAAAGTCCCCAGTATGCACAATGTTTCCTGGAGGTGTTTTAACAACAACTCCATAGGAATCCGGAATACTATGGGTTGTCCGGAAAAAACTAACGGAAGTCTTACGGAATTTAATAACATCATCTTCATTAATAGGATTTAACTTAGCATTCCTTAATAAACCATGTTCTTCTAGTTTCGATCTGATTAATCCAATTGCAAGTTTTCCAGCATAAATAGGCACATTGATTTCACGCAATAGATAAGGGATCCCTCCGATATGGTCCTCATGTCCGTGGGTGATGAATAATCCTTTAATTTTATCTTGGTTTTGTACTAAATACGTATAGTCCGGGATGACGTAATCAATTCCGAGAAGCTCGTCCTCGGGGAATTTGATTCCAGCATCGATGATAATGATTTCATCCTGGAATTGAACAGCATACGTATTTTTACCTATTTCACCGAGTCCTCCTAAAGCGAAGACTGCAGTTTGATCATTTTTTACAAACTTCATATTCAGATTTTCTCCACTTTAAAATCATCGGATTGTTTTTCATACTCTAGATGTGCCTCATCTAATTCTTGGATATATTCCACATTGTATTTTCGATCTCTTAATTTTTCACGTACTTCTCTTACAGAATCTGCTTCAATATAGAGACTTTGCGTTCGTTCTCGAACTGGAGCTTCATCTTCAAGTTCTTGATATAAAACTTTATATATCATATTATCTCTCCTGACATTTTAATATTTAGCGTTGCAAATAAAACATACTAAGCGCATGCTCTGGTACCCATGCGCCCAGCATGTATTCGATGTTATTAAAGTTCCTGCAAGTTTCCGTAGCATGCATGAATTCTAGTTGATTGGTGAATAGTAATCATTCTATTTATAAGGTGTAGGCACACGTTCTTTTTGACCTATAAAATCTTTCAAACGTTTCTTGAGCTTTTCTTTAAGGCGCTTTAACATGTTTACACACGTCTCCTTTCAGATATTAAGAAAAGCAGCAAAAACATTTTACCGATCCAATCCTCTTATCTACATTATAGTACGAATCAATGAAATTTGAAATGATTAAGGAAAAAAATATTATTTAGAGGTACATTTTCCCTTTTTAATAGGTGGAAAAACTTACCTCAAAATGGTGGACGATGAACGGGTACCCCATCTACCTAAAGATGCTATGCTGCTTTCGTTTGAGTAATCCTATTTTTTGCCATTCATCGGAATTTATACTTTATATTATGCGAGTCTGTCCAGGGAGGTACATTCTTGGGGAGGGGAAGGTGCCGGGCACCTTCCGATTATTCAACTGGTTTTGAATTTTCCGGGATATAGAACGGGTTTTCCTGATTGATATGATCGTAAAACATGATACCATTTAAGTGATCGATCTCGTGCTGAAAGACAATAGCGAGATAACCTTTTAACCGTATTTTGATTGGATTATTGTCCATGTCGAATGCTTTGACCGTGATGCGTGCATATCGCGGAACGTACCCTTCTACTTCCCGGTCTACGGATAAGCAACCTTCTCCTGTTGGTAGAAATGCTTTTTCAACGGAATGAGAAACAATTTTTGGATTAACAAGCGCATATTCATGAACTGTGCCTTTCTCATCTACGTAATAGACGGCAAACATCCGTTTTTCAATTCCGAGTTGTGGTGCAGCTAAACCTACACCTGCGCGTAATTTATATTTTTCAGCCATTTCGTCGTCTTGACTGTTTTTAAGAAATGTTACCATATCTTCTAAAAGCTGCTTTTCATCTTCGGTTAATGGCAATTCTACTGCTTCAGCAACTTTCGTTAACGAAGGGTGACCTTCTCGTACAATATCCTTCATTGTAATCATATCTATTTCTCCTTACTTTAATTGGATTAATTTGTTTCCTTACTTTATCTTAATCATATCTGAAATACTCAACTTTCGCATCTATAAAAAACTAACGTGGTCAAAGAAATATAGACCAGCTCAACAAAAAATTCAATTCAATGAACTACCGCTCGTTTTCATTCAGCGTAAGTGTAACCTTCTCCTAGAGGTCCGCAGTCCAGACACCTCTCGCACCTGCTGAGCGGCTGGTGAGCCTCCTCGGGCTACCGCCCTGCGGGGTCTCACCTATGCCTTTCCTCCTGCAGGAGTCTCGAGGTGTCTGGACTGCTCCGAGGAAAGGCGTGATTTGGATTACTGTTTAATATTCCAAAAGTACAATCCTTATCATAACGGAATAATTTCTTTTTAAAATAATCCTTTAGACCAGTTCAGTTGCCCGGCGGACGGTGACTCCTACGGGAAAAGCACGAGTCCAGACCTGAGCAGGAAGCGGTTTTCTTCCGAGGCAGACTAAGTTCGCCACGTCCTGTGGCAACGTCTGACATTAACGTCCTGTGCGTCGAGGCTTCGGCCGTGCCTTAGGATGCGCATCCGTCCGCCGGGCAACTGAACGGTAATTAGAACGCCAATAAAATGAATGCTCAAAATACTTACGCTGAATGAAAGGATTAACACAAAAGTATATCCGTTATTTTTCTGTAGGGGGGATGATTCTAATCGATAATTGTCTATCGGTTCGGGCTGAATTTATGATATACTCTAAAAACATACTTATGAATTAGATGTTTAGGAGGTTACAGAACATGTTGTGGAAGAAAAGGATTCTTATATTTGGATTATTGCTCATCATCTTATCGGCATGCAGCAGTGAAAGTACAGAAGAGAAGATACATACACACTTAGAGGAAACTGTCCTGCTGGAACAAGAGTTCGAGGCTCAACAAAGTGAGATTACCGAACTTGAAAAGCAAGAACAAGAAATTTATGCTAAAGTGATTGATCTAGGAATGGATGACTTCGAGGAAATTACGCAGCTCTCCCAAGATGCTATTACAATAATAGAAGAGCGCGGTGAAAAGATTGACACTGAACGCGAAAGTATAAACGGAGCAAAAGAGGAGTTCCAATCGATTGAAGCACTTCTTGAAGACCTTGAAGAAGGAGATGCTCAAACGAAGGGTGAGGAAATGTATCAGACAATGATAGAACGTTACGATACATATGATGAGCTTTATGAAGCGTATAAAGAGTCACTCAACTTGGAAACGGAATTATATACATTGCTTCAGGAAGAAGAAGTGGAACAAGATGAATTAAATGAACAGATTGAAAAAATAAATGAAAAATATGAACAAATATTAACTGCGAACGATGCTTTTAATGAATTGACAGTCGAGTATAACAACTTGAAACAAGATTTTTATGAAGCAGCTAATATGGAAGTTACATTTGAAGAAGAATAAGATGATAAAACCTTATGTAGGCGGAACAGGATGCATAAGGTTTATTTTTTTGCCCATTTTATCTATATAGATTAAAATAGTCCTGTATTAGTCGTTTTTGCAAAACTGTAATGGAACAGCAATGTAAAGAAACATTGGGTTATAACATGGTTTGTTGATTAGGCTTACCTCGATAAGGGTAGAGTGAAGTTAAAGTGTTTGACCTATTGAGGAATTTAAGCTAATATTTAATAGTACACGATTTGTACTAGTTTTTTTGCGGAAATCTATATAACAGTTCCTTGGTGAGGATATTCACCATTAGTTATTGCGCGTGAATGCAATGGAAGTGTTTGCTTCCGATGACAATATTTTATTAATAAAGGAGAGGTGACTACCTTGAAACATGTATTAAAAGATGTTGAGAGTAAGTTCGAAATGTTCCAGATTCTAAACGAAGATGGAGAAGTTGTTAATGAAAAGGCCATGCCTAAGTTATCTGATGATGAGCTAAAAGAGTTGATGCGCCGGATGGTTTACACACGAATTCTTGATCAACGTTCAATCGCACTTAACCGTCAAGGACGTTTAGGTTTCTATGCACCGACAGCGGGTCAGGAAGCTTCACAGTTAGCGAGTCATTTTGCGCTAGAGAAAGAAGACTTCATTTTACCGGGATATCGTGATGTGCCACAGCTTATTTGGCATGGTTTACCGCTGTATCAGGCATTTTTATTCTCGAAAGGTCATTTCCATGGAAACCAATACGAGGATGGCTTGAATGCATTAGCTCCGCAAATTATTATCGGTGCACAGTACGTACAAGCTGCTGGTGTTGCACTTGGTATGAAATTACGTGGATCGAAAAATGTGGCGATTACTTATACTGGTGACGGTGGAACATCTCAAGGCGACTTCTATGAAGGTATCAACATGGCGGGTGCTTACCAAGCTCCGGCAATCTTTGTTGTTCAAAACAACCGCTTTGCAATCTCTGTACCGGTAGAAAAGCAAACGGCCGCGAAAACATTAGCACAGAAAGCTGTGGCTGCTGGTATCGAAGGAATTCAAGTGGATGGAATGGACGTGCTTGCAGTTTATGCAGCAACTAAAGATGCGCGCGACCGTGCTGTTAAAGGTGAGGGTCCAACATTGATTGAAACATTGACATACCGTTTCGGTCCACATACGATGTCAGGTGACGATCCAACTCGTTATCGTTCCGAAGACTTGGATAAAGAGTGGGAGAAGAAAGATCCACTTGTACGTTTCCGTAAGTTCTTGGAAGGAAAGAAACTATGGAGCGAGGAAGACGAGAACAGAGTAATTGAAGAAGCAAGAGAAGATATCAAACAGGCGATTAAGAAAGCAGACCAATATCCGAAACAGAAAGTAACGGATTTAATTAATAATATGTATGAAGAGCTCCCACACAACTTACAGGAGCAGTTAGAATTTTATGAAGAAAAGGAGTCGAAATAAATCATGGCGCAAATGACAATGATTCAAGCAATTACAGACGCAATGCGTAACGAATTGAAGAATGATGAAAACGTACTTGTGTTCGGTGAAGACGTTGGACAAAACGGTGGAGTTTTCCGTGCGACAGAAGGATTGCAGGCAGAGTTTGGTGAAGAACGTGTATTTGATACTCCGCTTGCCGAGTCTGGTATCGGAGGACTTGCGATCGGTCTTACAACTCAAGGTTTTCGTCCAGTTCCGGAAATTCAATTTTTCGGCTTCTTATTTGAAGTAATGGACTCTATCAGCGGACAAATGGCTAGAATGCGTTACCGCTCTGGTGGTACGTACCAAGCTCCAATTACAGTTCGTGCACCATTTGGTGGAGGGGTTCACACACCTGAACTTCACGCAGACTCATTAGAAGGACTCGTTGCACAACAGCCAGGACTTAAAGTTGTCATTCCTTCCACTCCGTATGAAGCGAAAGGATTACTCATTTCTGCAATCCGTGATAATGATCCGGTAATTTTCCTGGAACATATGAAACTTTACCGTTCATTCCGTGAAGAAGTGCCGGAAGAAGAGTACACCGTTCCACTTGGAAAAGCAGCAGTGAAGCGCGAAGGTAAAGATGTTACATTAGTTGCCTACGGTGCAATGGTACACGCAGCGCTAAAAGCCGCTGATGAGCTTGCGGAAGATGGTATTGAAGCGGAAGTAATTGACTTACGTACGGTATCGCCAATCGATTACGATACAATTCTTGCATCTGTTGAGAAGACAAACCGTGTCGTCGTTATCCAAGAAGCACAACGTCAAGCTGGAGTTGCAGCAAATGTGGTTGCGGAAATTCAAGAAAGAGCAATTCTGCACCTAGAAGCACCAGTATTACGTTTGACTGCTCCGGATACAGTATACCCGTTCTCAGAAGCGGAAGAAGTTTGGCTACCAAACCACAAAGATATTATAGAAAAAGTCAACCAAGTAATAAACTTCTAAAATCACCATAGGAGGTAGAGAAAATGGCATTTGAATTTAAATTTCCGGACATCGGTGAAGGAATCACGGAAGGCGAAATAGTAAAATGGTTCGTTAATGAAGGCGATGAGATTAGTGAAGACGATGTCCTTTGTGAAGTACAAAATGATAAAGCAGTTGTAGAAATTCCGGCACCAGTAGATGGTACAGTTAAGAAAATCTACGTTCAAGAAGGTGAAGTTGCGACAGTAGGAAATACTTTTGTTTCGTTTGATGCAGAGGGTTATGAGTCTGATGATAGTACGGAAGAAGCACCTGCACAAACAGAGGAAGCAAAAGAAGAAGCGAAAACGGACAGCGCAAAACCAGCTCAAGCGGAAAGCGCGGATACAGACAGTGACGCAGTAGTCATCGCTATGCCTTCTGTGAGAAAACATGCACGTGAACAAGGCGTTAATATCAGAGAAGTTTCTGGAACAGGTAAGAATGGCCGTATTTTAAAAGAAGATATCGATGCGTTCGTAAGCGGAGATGCACAGCCAGCTGAAACTGTTACAGCAGAAACTGCCGAAGATACAAAAGCTGCTTCTAGTGCACAGCAGGTTGCCGTTCCTGAAGGTGATTTCCCAGAAACACGCGAGAAAATGTCGAATATCCGTAAAGCTATTGCGAATGCAATGGTTAACTCGAAAACAAAAGCGCCTCATGTTACGTTAATGGACGAAATCGATGTAACAGAGCTTGTTGCACACCGTAAGAAATTTAAAGAAGTTGCAGCGGAGCAAGGTGTGAAACTAACATATCTTCCTTATGTTGTAAAAGCTTTAATTTCTGCATCGAAAAAATATCCTATCCTTAACTCTATTATCGATGATGCGACTGATGAGATTGTACAGAAACATTACTATAATATCGGTATTGCAGCTGACACGGATAGAGGATTGCTCGTTCCGGTTGTTAAGAATGCAGATAGAAAATCCATCTTTGAAATCTCGGCAGAAATCAACTCCTTGGCAGAAAAAGCTAGGGATGGTAAACTGAAACCTGAAGAGATGAGAGGAGCTTCGAACACAATTTCAAATATTGGTTCAGCTGGTGGACAATGGTTCACTCCAGTTCTAAACTACCCTGAAGCGGTTATTTTAGGAATTGGTAGAATTGCTGACAAGCCAATTGTACGTAACGGAGAAGTTGTTGTTGCTCCAGTACTTACATTATCTCTAAGCTTTGATCATCGTATCGTTGATGGTGCAACTGCACAACTTGCACTGAACCAAATTAAACGTGTACTAAATGATCCACAACTAATCATGATGGAGGCGTAAGAAGATGGTAGTAGGAGATTTTCCAGTAGAAGTAGACACACTTGTCGTTGGCGCTGGACCTGGGGGATATGTTGCTGCAATCCGTGCCGCTCAACTTGGACAGAAGGTAACAATTGTCGACAAAGGAGCGCTAGGCGGAGTTTGCTTAAACGTTGGATGTATTCCATCTAAGGCACTCATCACTGCTGGACAGAAGGCAGCTGAAGCACAAGGTATTGAAGAACTTGGTATTAAAGTAGAAAAAGTTTCTGTTGACTTTTCCAAAGTGCAAGAATGGAAAGATTCTGTCGTAAACAAACTTACGAGCGGTGTTGAAGGATTACTTAAAGGCAATAAAGTAGATATTGTAAGTGGTGAAGCATACTTTGTAGACAAAAACACTGCAAAGGTTATGGATGAAAAGAATTCACAAACGTATAAATTCAATAATTGCATCATTGCAACAGGATCTACACCAATTGAAATCCCAAGCTTCAAATTCTCTGATCGTGTACTTGATTCTACAGGTGCACTAAGCTTAAAAGAAATTCCTAAGAAGCTTGTTGTAATCGGTGGAGGTTATGTTGGAACGGAGCTGGGAACTGCCTTTGCTAACTTCGGTACTGAAGTTACGTTCCTTGAAGGTGCAAAAGATATCCTTGGCGGGTTTGAAAAACAAATGACACAAGTTGTGAAAAAACGTCTTAAGAAAAAAGGTGTTACCATTGTTACAGAAGCGGTGGCAAAAGGCGTTGAAGAAACAAAAGACGGTGTGAAAGTTACCTATGAAGCAAAAGGTAAAGAAGAAATTCTTGAAGCGGACTACGTACTTGTTACAGTCGGCCGTAAGCCAAATACGGAAGAAATCGGCTTAGAGCAAGTTGGTATCGAACTTGATGAGAGAGGTCGTGTTAAAACAGATAAGCAGTGTCGTACATCTGTAGATAACATTTATGCGATTGGCGACATCACTGCAGGTCCGCCACTTGCCCATAAAGCTTCTTATGAAGGTAAAATTGCAGCAGAAGTAATCAGTGGCGAGAAGTCTGAAATTGACTATATCGGTGTTCCTGCAGTAGCCTTTACGGAGCCGGAACTAGCAACTGTTGGATTATCTGAACAAGAAGCGAAAGATAAAGGCTTTAACGTAAAAGTCGGTAAATTCCCATTCGCAGCGAATGGACGTGCATTGGCCCTAAACGAAGCAGACGGTTTCTTGAAACTGATCACTCGTAAAGAAGACGGTCTTGTCCTCGGTGGTCAAATTGCTGGACCGAACGCAAGTGACATGATTTCTGAAATCGGCCTTGCAGTTGAATCTGGCATGACAGCCGAAGATATCGCATTAACCATCCATGCGCACCCGACACTAGGTGAAATTACGATGGAAGCTGCAGAAGTAGGACTTGGAAAACCAGTCCACATGCTATAAAAACAGAGAAAAATGACGGCTATTGAGTTAGCCGTCATTTTTTATTTGTCTAAGAAACTATAAAATAAAAATGCTGTGATAATTTAGTGATCCAGGTCTAGCCACGTCCGCTCTGCGCCCAGCAACTATCAAACTTCACACTCCTCCAATCGATAAAGAAGACTTGCCGAGCGGTCTTTGTGAGGCTTAGTCGCCCTTATACCCTTGTGGTGAAAGCGGGCATCAACTCAAAACTAAAGGAGGGCCGCCTAAGTACGGGCTAAAGCCCAACTCACGTCTACCCTAAAGGGGCATGTTTCCTTTATCTCATTCCGGTAAAAAGGAAGTTCGATTAAGTTCGCTCACGTATGGGGCAACATCGAACTACCTCCCGTCCTGGGAGGCACAGTTTGTATGTTGCTGCGACTACTGGATGTGCTAGTACAAATGCTCTTCGGTGGGACGAGTAATCGCAGTCCCAGGCGTTGCGTAACGAATCGCGTACTTAGCCTGTAAGGGTGCTTGCGCCTTTGCTCTTTAATACTGGAAAGTTTTTCATTGTCATCCATTCTAATCATTACTATAATGTAAACCAAAGAGAACATCAGGAGGATACGAAAAATGAAGCGATTAATTTTCCTGCTTATTTTCGCGCTTGCTTTGTCAGCTTGCTCGGCAAATGAAGCAGAAGAGCCGGATGATTCGGCGAGTGAAGACACGAATCAACAAACAGAGGAAGAAATGGAACATAAAGACGAAAGAGCGGAGGAAGAGGAACCTGAGGAGGATGAAGAATCCGAAATAGAAGTAGACGCAGAAGCAGCGAATGAGCCAGAGTATTATATAGCTGAGGATGCAAGTGTCGTCCCTTTAGAAGAAGATATCGATGAAAATGTTGTACTTTTAACGATTGATGATGCTCCAGCGGGATATGCTTTAGAAATGGCGGAAACATTACAGGATTTGGAAGCAGGTGCAATTTTCTTTGTGAATGGTCACTTCCTTGATACACCGGAAGAGGAAGAAGCCTTGAGACAACTCCATGAAATGGGATTTCCAATCGGGAATCATACGTATAATCATCCTTTAATCCCTGATTTACCAGAAGAAGAACAAAAAGAAGAGATAGTAAGTTTGAATGATCGAGTGGAAGAAATTATTGGAGAAAGACCGAAATTCTTCCGAGCTCCTAACGGGATGAATACGGACTATTCTGAGCAAATTGTTGCTGATGAAGGTATGATATTAATGAATTGGACATATGGATACGATTATTTCGAACCTTATATGGATGCGGATAAATTAGCTGAAGCGATGATTTCGGGTGAAGGTCCAGAAGTTGATGTCGATTATTCCTTGCTGAAGCCGGGAGCAAATTTATTAATGCATGACAGGGAATGGACGAATGAGGCGCTTGAGAGAATTGTTAATGGATTAAGAGACAGCGGGTATGAAATTGTTGATCCCCATCTTATTCAAACACTAGATGAAGCAAGTGAAAAAGAATAAATAATCATATGAAATGGAAATAAAGGGAGGAAAAAATTAATGGAGTTTGAAACTCGAGTAACAAAGTTGCTAAATATTAAATATCCTATCATCCAAGGAGGGCTTGCTTACTTAGCTTATTCCGACCTTGCCGCAGCCGTTTCTAATGCAGGTGGTCTCGGACAGATTACCGCGATGACGTTACCTTCACCAGAAGCATTACGCGAAGAAATACGAAAAGTGAAATCATTAACGGATAAACCGTTTGGAGTGAATTATGCAATTGGGCAACACGGCAGATCGTATGAAGATATGGTCCAAGTTGCCATAGATGAGGAGGTTCCGGTTATTTCTGTCACTGGAGGTAATCCTAAGGGTGTGCTCGATATGGTAGATAATCATCCAATAAAGAAACTAGTCCTTGTAGCTGCTAGGAGACAGGCGAAGAAAGCGGAAGAACTCGGTGCAGACGCTGTGATGGTTGTGGGGCAAGAAGGCGGAGGGCATTTGGGTCGTTCCGATGTTGGTACCTTTATTCTTACACCACAGGTTGTTGATCACATATCAATACCAGTAATTGCATCGGGTGGGATAGCCGATGGGCGAGGTTTTATGGCAGCGTTAAGCCTCGGAGCAGAGGGGATTGAAATGGGAACCCGCTTCATTGCAACGAAAGAGTGCCTTGCTCATGACAATTATAAACAAGCAATACTGAATGCAGAAGAAGAGGATACAACCGTTATTAAACGTTCGATTGGGGCTCCTGCCAGAGTGTTAAAGGGACCTTTTGCCGAGAAAATCCTTGAAATAGAAAAGCAGCAACAAGGGTATGAATCATTAAAGGATTACATAAGCGGAAAGGTTAATCATCACTATATCCAAGAAGGCGATGATACAGAAGGGTTTGGTTGGGCCGGACAATCTGCTGCAAGGATACATGATGTTCCGACAGTGGAAAGTTTAATTCAGTCTCTTATAAAAGAAGCAACAGAAATACGTGAACAATGGGCAAAGTGAGGGAAATTTATGAGTTATTCCTATCCAATTGATGAAACGTGGTCACAGCAGGAAATTGTCGATGTCGTTAATTTTTTTAACCTAATTGAGCAAGCGTATGAGAACCAGGTTCGAAGGGATGACATTATTGCTCTATACCGGCGCTTTAAGGAAATTGTCCCGTCTAAATCAGAGGAGAAACAATTATTCGCTACATTTACAAAAGCATCGGGCTACGCACCTTATCCTGTAGTGAAACAAGCAAGAAATCCAGAAGTGAAAAATATTCGAATGTAAAAAATGCTGGGACATATGTTGCCGTCCCAGCATTTTTTAGCGTTCTTTTACAGCTAATTGATAGAAGGGGATGAGTTCATCGTACGTCGAGATGATCGTATCGAGTAATTGCTGTCCGTCCTGAACCCGTTCATCATCCATCTTTAAGTTTCTGCCGATTAAAAACTCTGCTTTTTTCACATCGCGAAAACGTTCCAGCAGTGATTTCTCTAGTTCATCCAGGGCTATAGAGTTTTTCTTCATATGGTCTATTGAGATAACAAAATCACTTGGCAATTTTTTAATCGCTTCGAAGTTGTTTATAAAGCTTTGAGCGATTTTTTGTTTGTTCGGTAATTCGTAAACATGTGCCAGCCAAATAAAAACGCGGTCATCAAACAGGCCTACTTGAAAGTGTGGATGCTTTTTATAACCTCGTTTATTATCGCAAATTGCGAGCCATGTATCTTTTGGAGGATTAACTGTTCTTCTAGCATGTTTTGCAATATGTAAATACATTTCATTTCCAAGCTTCATGGATAGATTATCTTTTAAAATTTCTCCGAGTTCACGAAATTTCGGTTGAATGCGAGTCTGTATTGCTTCCATGCGTGCCTCCAAGCCATCGATATGGAATGTGTCAAAATCAGTTTGTTTAAAACCATTAAAATCCATTTGTGTCATCCTTTCTGATGAATGATAACTTAACTTTTGCACCTAAAAATGAATGTAAATCATCCTTAACAAGCATCTACAGTCTTTAAAATATGAACTTAAACATAATTAGTAAAAGGCTTTTCAAAATAAACAGATGGTTACTTTCATTCAGCGTAAGTGCAACCTTCTCCTGGAGGTCCGCAGTCCAGACACCTCTCGCTTTCCGCAGGCGGCTGGTGAGCCTCCTCGTACGCTTTGCGTACTGCGGGGTCTCACCTATGCCTTTCCTCCTGCAGGAGTCTCGAGGTGTCTGGACTGCTCCGAGAAAAGGCCAAGTTTGGAGCACTACTTTTCATTTTAGTAAGAGGGCACCTATCATGGTGGGATATTTTCCATTAATAACAATCCTCTCTACCAGTTCAGTTGCCCGGTGGACGGTGACTCCTGCGGGAATAGCACGAGTCCGGAGACCCCTTAGTGCTCAGCCCGAGGCAGACTAAGAACGCTCTCGTATGTAGCAACGTCTGACATTAACGTCCTGTCTTCGGCTGTGCCCGCGGAAAGCATCTGTCCACCGGGCAACTGAACGACGATTAGAACGCTATAATTAGTGAACGAACCAGGCACTTATGCTGAATGAAAGTAATAATACTACTTTTGGTTACTTTTGAAATAGAGTTGTTAGGAAAATAGAACAAACAGTTAGCATTTTGTCCGTAAGCCTAATCGATTGCTGGGTATACTAATTAAATGAAGCGATAGCTAACGGTTTCAGACTGTGAAAGCCGAGTAATAATAATTATTAAGTAATGGATTCGATTTGTCAATGAATTAATATTACATAGACGATTCGCTTGTATCTAAGAGGACAAACCCATTAGAATAGAGGTTTTTAGCCAATTGAATGTTTAAATTGTAAAGGATATGGGAAAACCTAATTTAAGAAGCTAGTTCTAAATATTGGCGAACTTCCTTTAAGAAATCTTCATAAACTAAATTAAAAGAGCCATCGTAATCACTTAGAGAGGTGTGATTAGAATGAAATATCTAATGCAAGCAATCGAAAAACAAGAAGCTAAACTTAAACTGCCGGTAATTCGAATGGAAATAGATTATGAATTAATGAATCTTTACGAAGCCATGGAGGCAGGAGATAAAACGGAAATAATCAAAGTTAAGCAGAGGCTTAGCTCGTTACGTCACCAGCTGATTGAAATTACAAAAAGTGAAAATAAGTAAATAGGAGGACTTCGTATTTATTACGGTATCATTGCGGTGGTCAAATAAATACGAAGTCCTTTCATTATGACTTGGCCAGTACGTTTGGTACAATGAGTGGAAAGAGAGAGATTTGGGGGGAATAGACACATGGATAAAATAAATCGAGACAAACTTTATCTGGACGCCAAAGCTTGGGTGTTGGAAGCTGGTGAACAGATAAGAAATAAAATAAATGAACCACGAGTTATTGAAACGAAATCAAACCCGGATGATCTCGTAACTGAAATGGATAAACAAACAGAGAAGTTTCTTGTTGAGAAAATTAAAGCAACTTATTCAGATCATTATATTATTGGTGAGGAAGGATACGGCGATGAGCTTACTTCTTTACAAGGCACTGTCTGGATAATCGATCCAATCGATGGAACGATGAATTTTGTTCATCAGCAGAAGAACTTTGCGATTTCCGTCGCGGTCTTTCATGATGGAATTGGTGAAATTGGATTGATTTATGATGTGATGGCTGATGAATTGTACCATGCTAAGCGTTCCGAGGGTGCTTTCAAGAATGAGGAATTGTTGCCAGAACCGAGACAAGACTTAAAACTCGAAGAATCAATTGTTGATATGAACCATTATTTCCTCTGTCCGAATCGGATTGTTGATGAGAAAATTATGCATCAGATGATTCGTACTGTGCGAGGAAGCCGGACGTACGGTTCTGCGGCGCTTGAGTTAGCCTATGTTGCTGAGGGAATAATTGATGCCTATTTATCCATGCGTCTTGCTCCATGGGATATCGCGGCTGGTGTAGTGATCGTTAATGAAGTTGGAGGAAATGTGACAACATTAGACGGAGACGAATTGAATATGCTCGGAAATAATTCTATTTTAGCATGTAATCCAAAAATTCAAGAGCAATTACTTGCGTTTATAAAAAATGGCCGAAAGTGACTGTGTATGCACGCAGTCACTTTTGCTTTTTCTTGAGGGCAAGTCCATAACCCATCAAACCGAATCCGAGTAAAATGAATAAAATAATCAAGGGAACACTGCGTAAAGCGACAGCGAATCCTACCGCTATAAACATAAAGACAACTAATAAGGCCAAACTAAAGAATTTCCAATTAAACGTTTCCATGTTTACACCCCGATTTCTATTAACCATCTGTAGTATATCGGAAAACGAGGAATACTTCAAAGATGTAAAAAAAAATTTGCTTCTGTTATTTATCTATGCTACTATAAATAAGCAGTTTTTGCTGAGGAACGTATACAAGATTTCTGAAAGCCAGAAAGTACTTGACGAAGAGACTCAATCATGCTATAATTTAGTAGTTGAATGAGATTTATATGATCTAAAGACAAGCAGAAGCACCCGCTTCTCACCTGCTCGACACCATTTGTGTAGTTGACTGGTTTCTCTCAAGATATTAATGATTAATTGACAGGGAAACGTGTGGGTGCATTTTGTACCGACACTTTTTTTATGTGAGTAAATAGATTGTCTGAAAAGATCAGCAACAAAAATATTCGGAGGTGGCTTGAGATTAGCAAAGAGAGTTTAAATGTAAATGAAAGAATCCGCGCAAGGGAAGTACGTCTAATCGATTCCAATGGTGAACAACTAGGTGTGAAATCGCATAAAGAAGCTATGCAAATTGCTCAGACGAGGAATTTAGACTTGGTTTTAGTGGCACCTAATGCAAAACCACCAGTTGCCCGTATTATGGATTACGGAAAATACCGTTTCGAAATGCAGAAGAAAGAAAAAGAAGCACGGAAGAAACAACGAGTTATTAACGTGAAAGAAGTACGGCTTACACCAGGAATTGGCGATCATGACTTTGAAACGAAACTGAAAAATGCTCGGAAATTCTTGGAAAAGGGCGACAAGGTGAAGGTAGCTGTGCGCTTCCGCGGAAGAGCTATTACTCATAAGGGGCTTGGCCGTGATGTCCTTGACCGCTTTGCTGAAGAAGTAAAAGATATTGCAATCGTTGAACAGAAGCCTAAGATGGAAGGGCGTAATATGTTCATGATGGTTGCGCCATCAACTGAAAAATAAGATACGTTATTTTCTTAGTAAGAAATACTGCTTAATTTTACTTTAGGAGGAAATTCGGATGCCAAAAATGAAAACCCACAGAGGGTCTCAAAAACGTTTTAAAAGAACTGGAACTGGAAAATTGAAAAGATCTCATGCATATACAAGTCACTTATTTGCAAACAAATCACAAAAACAAAAACGTAAACTTCGTAAAAGTGCGGTCGTTTCCCGTGGAGATCAAAGACGCATTGATTCCATGATTCCTTAAGTCATGGAAATACTGAAATAAATTTGGATTAGAATTGTACTAGGAGGGAATTTAAAATGGCACGTGTAAAAGGTGGAACAGTAACACGCAAACGTCGCAAACGCGTCCTTAAATTAGCTAAAGGATATTATGGTTCGAAAAGTAATTTATTTAAAGTAGCAAAACAACAGGTGATGAAATCAGGTCAGTATGCATATCGTGACCGCAGACAGAAGAAACGTGATTTCCGTAAATTATGGATTGCACGTATTAACGCAGCTGCGCGTATGAATGATATGTCATACAGCAAATTAATGCATGGTTTGAAATTAGCTGGTGTTGATATTAACCGTAAGATGCTTTCTGAACTAGCGGTAAACGATGCACAAGCATTTACACAGTTAACGGATAAAGCTAAAGAAGCTTTAAGCAAATAATAAAAAGGTCAAATTCCAACTCAAACGGAATTTGACCTTTTTTTAAAATTAAAATTTTCTTCCCAAGGTTCGTAGTTCCGATACTTTTCGCTTTCCGAGGGCGTTCGGCAAGCCACTGGCGCACAGAACGTGCTAATACAGGCGTTGCCAAAGGACTGGCGTTCTTAGTCTGCCACGCGCTATCGTGCTGCGGTATCTTTCAAGGCCTATGAACCCCTGAGAAGTCTCAAGGTATCGGGACTCCAGAATTTGGAGAGAAAGTTACTCCTTCATCACAGTTAGGGGAATTCCTTCCCTCCCCCACTGAATGTTAGTTGAACCGAATCAGGAATTTACGGACTGTATATCCCCCACCTTAACATTTTGGCTCTCCCTCTTGTTTAGAGGTGGGGGTATGACGGACCGTTAATACGTGATAAAATTACATCATAATAGCTAAAGGAGATTTTTTATGAATGATTCTATGTTGGTTTATGTTCTAGTTGTAAATATTTTTACGCTTTTTCTGATGAGAATTGATAAGCAGAAGGCGATCAAGCAACAGTTTCGTATTCCAGAAAGGACTTTCTTTCTGTTATCATTTTTAGGTGGTGCGCTTGGTACATATATCGGCATGCAACTGTTTCGTCATAAAACAAAACACGCATCGTTCACAGTCGGAATCCCAGTGCTGATCATTTGGAATGCTGGTGCTTTTATCTACCTATTCGTAAACATGTCATAATCGGCTCATTGCCTAACATATAATAAATGGTAAAGCGAATACGAAGAAGGAGGAGGAGCATGGAGGCATTAGGAGCGAATCTTCTCACCTATGTTGAGCTTGGCGGCTTGTTTGCACCAGTCCTATTCATTTGTTTTCATTTACTCCGACCATTATTTTTTATTCCTGTCGTTTTTATCTGTATCTCGGGCGGAATATTTTTCGGACCGTTTGCAGGTGGTTTGTATTCTTTAATCGGTATTACGTTATCAAGTATTTTATTTTACGGAATCTATACGAAAATGCCGAATGCAATGGAACGCATTTTTCGTATAAAGCAGCGTTTGCTGGGAGACAACAAAGAACTTACAAAGTCTCAAATTCTGTTACTTCGATTAGTGCCCTTTATTCATTTTCATTTATTATCCCTTTGTCTGATTGAAATTTCGACCAGCTTCAGAGATTATACAAGAACTTCACTCCTTACAAACATTCCACTCGCCTTCATTTATACATCAATTGGCGGAACCTTTTCTACCTTGTCCCCTTATACAATCACCGGATTAATGGTAATTCTACTTGTCTTTCTCTATCTATTACGCAGGAAAGAAATCATTATCAAATGGCAGGATTTTTTCTCCATGGAACAACCAAAGCACACATCGAAAGCTTGATGTGTGCTTTGTTTTGCATAGGAAACTATGAGACATAAATGCTATAGATAACTTAGATAACCAGGGCAAGCCACGTCCGCTCTGCGCCCAGCAACTAGCAAACTTCACACTCCTCCAATCGATAAGTCAACATCAACTCACAACTAAAGGAGGGCCGCCTAAGTACGGGCTAAAGCCCAACAGCGGCATACCCCTAAAGGGGCATGTTTCCTTTATCTCATTCCGGAGTGCTCCAGTTTGTACGTTGCTAAACGGGCGCTTGCGCCTGTTTTATTCTAAGGGGGTTAACACAAGTTCGCTGATCGGATGTTTCCATTCAATTTTCGCATAAGGATAACGTATTAATAATTCATTTTCTAAAAAGTATAGATCTTCTCGGGTAATCCCATTCAAGTCAATTGGATGGCAGACAGTGACATGGATATTCGTTACCTCAAATGAATCTTCAGCAATACCGACATATTTTTCCCCGACAAATGTACAGCCCTTATATACGAAACGTAAATTCTTTTTACTGTTCTTTGGTTCATCATCAAGGTAGAATTGGTTTAGGTCTTTAGCGATCCGTATTTTTCTATCCGAACTTCTTAAGTATTCAATCCAAGTATAAACAAGGAGAATAATTGCAAGCAGAATAAGAATACGAAATAATAGTACAAGCATGTGTAATCGTCTCCTTACTTGTTATATAATTCAAGTACGAAAGGAAGAGGGGAAAGGTTTCACTTTTTTAAAAAACATAAGATAAAATGAGGTGCAGAGAATTGAATTGGGGAAAACTTTATAATATGCAGCAGGAATTGGACAATTATATTGCCGATAATCATGAGTTGGAAGGGAAAGATTTATATCATGAAAGACATTTGGCTTTCCTTGTAGAGCTTGGGGAGCTTGCAAATGAAACTCGTTGCTTTAAATTTTGGAGTAAGAAGGAACCGAGTGAAAGAGAAGTAATTCTTGCGGAATATGTGGATGGGATTCATTTTCTCTTATCAATCGGTTTAGAGAAAGGTTATAGATATGAAGGTGTAGAAGCCGCCGGAACAGAAAATGACTTGACAAAACAATTTAATCACGTCTTTATTGTAGCAGCAATCTTTAATCAGCATTCAACAGAAGAAGGATACGTTCAATTATTTAAGGAATTTATCCATTTAGGTAAATTGCTCGGATTTAACGAAGAGGATATTTATAATGCCTACTTGGAGAAAAATGAAATAAATTACGAACGGCAAGACCAAGGATATTAAAAGGAACTATAAGTCCACCCATATCCGCATAATGATAAGCAAAATTTACGGAAACTCTAATTTTTTATTATGTAAATAAAAAACGCCTAAACCCATATATATATCAAAGGATTAGGCGTTATTATGGGACATGTAGGGATCGAACCTACGACCCACTGATTAAGAGTCAGTTGCTCTACCGACTGAGCTAATGTCCCGTCAACTATTTAATGATATCACATAATGAAAAGAGATGCAAGACATTTATTAGCTTTTTTCTACTAAAAAAATCGTTCTGTGGGAGTATTTGTTAAGATTAATTTACTTTCGTTTTTTTAATTAAGAAAGTTGAGTATAATAGGTTTATACTTTAAGTTACAGTAAAGGAGAGATATTAGAACATGGCAAAATTAGATGAAACATTAACGATGTTGAAAGATTTAACCGACGCGAATGGTATCTCGGGGAATGAGAGGGAAGTTAGAGAAGTATTTGAAAAGTATATTACCCCCCATGCAGATGAAGTGACAACAGATAATTTAGGCAGCTCCATTGCGAAAAAGATAGGTGATGAGAATGGACCGAAAATTATGGTTGCTGGTCATTTAGACGAAATAGGCTTTATGGTTACGCGAATTGATGACAAAGGATTCATTTATTTCCAAACGGTTGGTGGTTGGTGGAACCAAGTCATGCTTGCCCAGCGTGTGACGATTATGGGTTCAAAAGGAAATGTCACTGGTGTTATCGGTTCAAAACCACCACACGTGCTCTCAGCAGAAGCGCGTAAGAAGCCGTATAAGATAAAGGATATGTTTATCGATATTGGAGCAACGAGCAAAAAGGAAGCAGAAGAATTTGGTGTTCTGCCAGGTCAATCAATTGTTCCATATTTCGAGTTCACGCAATTAAAAAATGAGAAGATGCTAATGGCAAAAGCTTGGGATAACCGAATTGGTTTAGCTATTGCTATCGAGGTATTAAAACAACTTCAAGGCGTGGATCATCCAAATATCGTCTACGGTGTCGGAACAATTCAGGAAGAAGTTGGGCTTCGTGGAGCGAAAACAGCAGCACATAAAATTGAACCAGATATCGGCTTCGGTGTTGATGTGGGGATTGCTGGTGACACACCAGGCATCTCTGATCAGGAAGCGGACAGTAAGTTAGGGGATGGACCACAAATTGTTCTCTATGACGCTTCAATGCTCTCCCATAAAGGCTTACGGGAATTAGTCGTGAAAACAGCGGATGAACATGGGATTCCTTACCAGTATACATCGATTGCTGGTGGTGGAACAGATTCCGGTTCTATTCATTTAACAGCAAATGGAGTACCTTCTTTATCCATAACAATTGCAACTCGTTATATTCACTCTCACGCAGCAATTTTACACCGTGACGACTTTGAAAATGCGGTTAAATTAATTGTAGAAGTTATTAAACAACTTGATAAGGATAAGGTGAAAGAACTTATACTCGCATAACAATAGAAAAAAACAAGGTGTGCATCGACACCTTGTTTTTTTATCAGGCTAAATAGTTGTTCATCACTTTTGTTACATAATTTCTTGTTTCATTGAATGGCGGAATGCCACCGTGTTTATCGACATTTCCTGGGCCAGCATTATACGCTGCAAGAGCAAGCTCCATATTTTGATTATAACGGTCCAGCATTTGTCTTAAATATTTTGTGCCGCCTAAAATATTTTCCCGTGGGTCATAGGAGTTAGCAACACCTAAACCTCTTGCAGTACCCGGCATTAATTGCATAAGACCCTTAGCACCGGCACCACTCGTTGCACGAGGATTAAAGCCGGACTCCGCTTGGATCACACTTCGGATCAGCCGCTTATCAATATTGTATTTCTCGCTTGCTTCAACGATATAATTATCAAAAGCAGTTGCCTTCAAAGGAGACGAACGGTTAGCCTGATGACTCGGTTGGCTCAAATTATCCGGCCGTTGAAAAGGTACCGATCCAAGAGAGGATAGAGCAGGTGGTGTGAGCGCCCTTGCTTGGTCGATTTTACTCTGTAGTAATTGATTGAAAGTAAGTTCTGCAAAAGATGAACTGGAGGGTGAACTGCCTGAGCTCATTGTTTGCATAGCTTGTAGCTGCATAAGCTGGTTTAAGTCTCTGATTTCCAATATAATCCCTACTTTCTCTACTACAATCTTACTAGGATTTCGCACATATTTCAATCGTTAAAAGGGACATAAGGCGCATAATTACGCTGCTATGTCCCAATTTGTTCATTATTTTTCCAAATCTTCTTTTGTTGGCCCCATGACACCAGGAACTTGAAGTCCTGCCTGGCGAAGGAGTACGGTCATTTGTCCGCGGTGATGGGTTTGGTGATCGATTAATGTACGAAGAATTGCTCCTCGGGCAGTTGGTCTGCCATGTTGATCCACTTCTTCAATTAAATGTTCATCAGAGAATGCTTTTGATACTTTTTCAGCTAGTTCATTACTTACTGCTTGGTATCCTTCCGCAATTTCCTTGGCTGTGCTCGGTAGTTTTTCCGCATCTCCTACATTGTTCAGTTCCAATCCTAACAGACCTACAAAATAAGCGGGGGCGGTTGCCAAATGCCAACCTAACCATCTTAACGTGTTATGCCCTTTTACAATTGCTTGATCCAATGTTTCATCTGTTACTGCTTCGAGAACTCGCAACGTTCCTGCGCTTGCACCTTGCCAATCTTGAAGAAAATCTTCTACTTTGCGATACATTGAATAACCCCTTTCATTTTTGGTTATCCATAGTTTATCAAGAATATCGCGAAAGTAGTAGGGAAAAGCATCCTTAGGAGCCTGCGGTAGCTTGCTTTACACCAGATTCTAGTGATTCTACCATGTCTTGCTTCATTGTTTGGTCAGCTTGCTGCCAGATTAACTCAAATAACACACCAAGTCCTGGCAACATTTTTTCTTCTCCATTTTGTATTGCATCTACAATCGTTGCTTCCAGTTGGGATTGATCATTTGTCGATATATTACTGAGAATCGCTTTGCGTAAATTTAAATCCATTTTGTTTACCTCCTTAGTTCTTTGATTCATGAACTTAGTTTGACCAAATGGTTCCTAAATATGTATGATAAGAAAAAAGAACAGGATAAGGATGAAGACGTTGATTACATCATTGACAAACGGAAAAGTTAAGGCTTGGAGAAAGCTTCACAAACGAAAAGGGCGCAAAGAACAGCAAATGTTTCTCGTTGAAGGGTCACATCTTGTGGAAGAAGCCTGGAAAAGCGGACAGGAAATAGTAGAAATCATCGTGGAGGAGAGTGTTCCACTTCCTGCTTGGAGTAATGACCTTCCTGTAGAGCGTGTTTCTAAACAAGTGTTTGAACATATCTCTCAGACGACAACACCCCAAGGAATAGCGGCTGTTATTATGATGCAGTCGGATAGAAGTGTCACGGGTAATCAGCTTGTGATGCTTGATGCGATACAGGATCCTGGAAATTTAGGGACAATTATTCGTACGGCAGACGCTGCTGGTATGGATGCTGTCATTCTTGGTAAAGGAACAGTTGATTTATACAATGATAAAGTCATCCGTTCAACTCAAGGGTCACTCTTTCATATCCCAGTTTTTGAAGCTGATTTGACAGAAGAAATACCTTCATTGAAAGGGAGAGGGTATGAGATATGGGCAACTGCACTGGAAGAAGCGCGTTATTATCAGGAGATGAAGACGCCGGATAAAGTTGGACTAGTACTTGGAAATGAAGGAGCGGGTGTTCAGCAAGAATTGCTTAAGCAGGCGGATGAACGGGTGAAAATCCCAATCTACGGAAAAGCAGAATCATTGAACGTGAGCATTGCTGCAGGCATCCTCATGTATCGCCTGAAAGAATAGGCTTGCAAGCTGCAAGAAAATTATCTATAATGGATGAAGTGAAGCGTTAATTGATTGTATAAATAAATGAATGAATAGAAAATGTGTTGAAAGAGCTAGGTTATATCCATGACGGTAATGCAGGGAGGAAATGTCTGAGACTGAAAACATTTCTATTGCTGGGATAGGACCATTTCACTCTGGAGCAGGCACTTGGACCTTGTTTCGTACAAGTAAAGGTGCGCCCGGATTTTATAATCCGTTATCAAAATGTGAGTTGGACAATATATATGTTGTCAACAAGGGTGGTACCGCGAAATAATAGCCTCGTCCCTTTATTGGGATGGGGCTTTTTTTATTGTTTAAAAGTATTCTAAGGAGGGTTCCATATGAAGGAGCAGTTGGAGACAATACAGCAAGAAGCACTTGCTAAAATTGAAGATGCTGAAGGAATGACAAGCCTTCAAGATATTCGAGTCGCTTATTTAGGGAAAAAGGGCTCAATCACGAAGGTCTTAAAAGGAATGGGACAGCTTTCCCCAGAAGAGCGTCCAGTTATTGGAGAAATGGCTAATAAAGTACGTAATATCATCACCGAAGCAATTGAAGAGAAGGCCGCTAAACTAGAAGAGGCCGCTTTGAATAAGCAGTTAGAAGCGGAAACGATTGATGTGACACTACCGGGTCGTAAGGTCAACGTTGGAGGACCGCATCTCTTAACAAGTATTGTGGAGGAAATCGAGGATTTATTCATCGGTATGGGCTTTGAGATCAAGGAAGGCCCGGAGGTAGAAACAGATTATTATAACTTTGAAGCACTTAATTTACCGAAAGATCACCCGGCCCGAGATATGCAGGATTCATTCTATATTACGAACGAGTTATTGCTGCGTACACATACTTCTCCTGTTCAAGCACGAACAATGGAAAGTTATAAAGGAGAACGGCCATTTAAAATGATTTGTCCGGGGAAAGTATATCGTCGAGATAGCGATGATGCAACACACTCCCATCAATTTACACAAATTGAAGGTCTACTCGTCGATAAAAACGTCCGGATGAGTGATTTAAAAGGAACATTAGATAAATTTGCTAAACAGATGTTTGGAAAAGACCGCGAAATTCGTCTCCGTCCAAGCTACTTCCCATTTACAGAGCCATCTGTGGAAATGGATATTTCCTGTAAAGTCTGTAACGGTGATGGGTGTAGCGTATGTAAAGGAACAGGCTGGATTGAAATATTAGGTGGTGGAATGGTCCATCCGAAAGTTCTGGAAATGGGCGGATATGATCCAAGCGTATACAGCGGTTTTGCTTTTGGAATGGGTCCAGAGCGAATTGCTATGTTGAAATATGGTGTAAGTGATATTCGAAGCTTCTATATGAACGATATCCGATTCTTAAAACAGTATCATCACGCATAGGGAGGAAAAATAAGTGTACGTATCCTATAACTGGTTAAATAATTATGTTGATTTAGGAGATATTTCTCCAGAAGAGCTTGCAGAGCGAATTACAAAGTCTGGAATTGAAGTGGAAGGAATTGAGTATGTCGGGGAAAAGGTGAACGATGTTGTTGTCGGACATGTCTTAACTTGTGAGCAGCATCCGAATGCCGACAAATTAAATCTTTGCCAAGTAGATGTTGGAACAGAAACCTTACAAATCATATGTGGTGCCCCGAACGTGGCTGCAGGTCAAAAAGTTGTCGTAGCCAAGCCCGGCGCTGTCTTACCAGGTAACTTTAAAATTAAAAAAGTGAAATTACGTGGCGTAGAATCAAATGGAATGATTTGTTCTTTACAGGAACTGGGAGTGAAAGAAAAGTTCGTTCCCCAAGAATTCGTAGACGGTATTTACGTTTTCCAGGATGAAGTAGAAATCGGTGAGGATGTTACTCCGCTTCTCAACTTAAACGATGCGGTATTTGAACTCGATGTACTTGCCAATCGGGCAGATGCGTTAAGCATGATGGGGGTAGCGTATGAAGTAGCAGCTATTCTTGATGAACAAGTCATATATCCGGATGAGACGATTGAAAGTAATGAAAGTGAGTGTGCGGAAGATTATGTAACCGTAGAAGTGGCAGCTCAAGAGTTAAACAAATATTACGGGGCATTTATCATTAAAGATGTTGTGATTAAGCCTTCTCCTTTATGGATACAGAACTATTTACTGGCAGCTGGTATCCGTCCGATTAATAATGTAGTTGATATTACGAACTATGTCTTGCTCGAATACGGCCAACCGCTTCATGCGTTTGATTATGATAGATTTGCATCAAACACGGTGTTGGTTAGACGTGCGAATGAAGGGGAAGAAATTGTTACCCTTGATGGTCAGACTCGCAAATTGACGCGTGAGAATCTTGTCATTACCAATGGTTCGGTACCGACTGCGCTTGCTGGAGTAATGGGTGGACTTGATTCGGAGGTAACGGATGAGACGTCGACTATTTTACTAGAAGCAGCCTATTTTGACGGTACGACTGTAAGAAAGACAGTTAAACAAACTGGTTTACGGAGCGACTCAAGTACCCGCTTTGAAAAAGGAGTTGACCCGAAACGGGTAAGAAAAGCCGGCGAAAGAGCTTGCCATCTACTTGAAAAATATGCAGATGGAAAAGTTTTGCAAGGTTTAAGTGAATATGATGGCCTTGATTATTCGGAGAAAACAGTTGTCATTGAAACGGATCGTGTGAATGAAAGACTTGGTTCCTCTATTAAGAATGAAGAGATTGCTGACATCTTGCATAGATTGCAATTCACTTTTGAGCAAGAAGGCGCAACATTCACGATTCAAGTACCGACAAGAAGACAGGATATTACAATCTTTGAGGATATGCTTGAGGAAATCGCTCGTATTTATGGCTATGATAACTTGCCGTACACCTTACCTAAAGGGGAAGGGCAGGTAGGTGGTCTGAATCACGTACAGCAATTAAAACGGAATATCAAATCATTACTTGAGGGATTAGGATTAATGGAAAACAGAACCTATTCCTTGACGAATGAACATGATATTGAGAAATTAATCAGCCCGGAGATTATCAAAAAATCACCAGTTCCAATTGCGCTGGCTAGGCCGATGAGTGAGGATCATAAATATCTCCGCCTAAGCATACTCCCAGGGCTTCTTCAATCTTTAACGTATAATCAAGCAAGAAACCAGATGAATATTGCTTATTATGAAATTGGGTCAATTTTTGTATCTGAAGAAGAACAAATTACGAAGCAACCGGAAGAAATTCTTCGTGCTGCAGGTGCGATAACGGGGAACTGGGTTGACCATCCATGGCAAGGGGAAGTAAAACCGGTGGACTTCTATGTTGTAAAAGGAATTGTTGAAGGGTTATTTGAACAGTTGAAGTTATCTATCCAATTTGAACCGGTAAAGCTTGAGGATATGCACCCAGGCCGAACAGCGGTAATTAAACAAAACGGTCAGGTTATCGGTTTCCTCGGACAGGTTCACCCACTCCTTGCAAAAAGGTTAGATTTAAAGGAAACTTATGTATTTGATATCAATTTAGATGCAGTATTTGCAGAGTATGAAAATGAACCGAGCTATACAGAAATTCCAAGATACCCAGCGATTTCACGGGATATTGCCTTTATCCTTGATAAGGAAGTTTTAGCAGGCGACGTTCAAGCAAGAATTGCCGAAATAGGTGCACCATTAGTTAAGTCTGTTGCTGTATTTGATGTTTATGAAGGGGAACATTTAGAGGCTGGTAAGAAGTCAATCGCTTATCATCTCGTTTATCAAGATCCGGAGAAAACATTGAAAGACGAAGAAGTGGAAGCATCTTATCAGGAAATTGTAAAAGCCATATCCGATGAATTTAATGGTTATGTAAGATCTTAAAAAACCAAAAAGCGTTGTAGCATGGATCATAAGTCCGCTACAACGTTTTTACTTCTTCAATACGTAACGATGAACCTAATGAAACATCCACAGTCGTTGAAGAATATAACCAGACATAATTAAAGTTTTTCAAAACGAACGACTTATACTTTCATTCAGCGTAAGTGTCTTTGCTCGTTTATTTAATTTTGCGCTCTAATCGCCGTTCAGTTGCCCGGCGGACGGATGCTTTCCACGGGCACAGCCGAAGCCTCGACGCACAGGACGTTAATGTCAGACGTTGCCACAGGACGTGGCGATCTTAGTCTGCCTCGGAAGAAAACCGCTTCCTGCTCAGGTCTGGACTCGTGCTATTCCCGCAAGAGTCACCGTCCACCGGGCAATTGAACTGGTCTAAAGGATTATTTTAAAAAGAAATTATTCCGTTATGATAAGGAAGGATTATACTTCAGGAATATTAATCAGTAATCCAAATCACGCCTTTCCTGGGAGCAGTCCAGACACCTCAAGACTCCAGCAGGAGGATAGGCATAGGTGAGACCCCGCAGGGCGCCAGCCCGAGGAGGCTCACCAGCCGCCTGCGGAAAGCGAGAGGTGTCTGGACTGCGGACCTCCGGGAGAAGGTTGCATTTACGCTGAATGAAGGTATTAGTTGGAAAGCGGAGGAAGCTATGAGGATTATGTAGAGCGAAATGTCAGTTTTTTGGATTGCACTAAGGGAGGGCTGATTGTCCCAAACTCCAAAAGCAGGGGTAATTATAATACTTCTTTTTAGAAACAAAAAATGATATGATAAATGGTAGTGATTTTGGCGGGGGGATCAACATGACAGAACATGAAAAGAACAGGATTACAGTGGAAATCAATAATAGAACATATACAATCATGGGTAATGAACCAGCAAGTCATGTGAAGTTGGTTGCGAGTCTTGTTGATCAGAAAATGAATGAAATTAAAGACCATAATCCGCATTTAGATACAACAAGGCTGGCCGTACTCACAGCTGTAAATACGATGAACGATTATGTGAAATTGAAAGAAGACTACGCAAAATTAGTCGGATCAATTGCGAGGAAAGAGGAAAAATAAGATATGTTTGATTTAATCTTAATTATATTACTTCTATTCGGTCTGTTTATCGGCCTGAATAGAGGGTTTATTTTACAGCTATTTCATTTAATAGGCTTTATAACAGCTTTTATTATCGCGGCAAGGTACTATGATGACTTAGCCATTCGGTTGGAACTTTGGATTCCATACAAGGAACTAAGCGCAAATATCTGGCCTGAATTCCTACAAGGGCTACCGATTGAAACGGCATTTTATAATATCATTTCATTTGCAGTTTTATTTTTTGCGGTAAAAATAATCTTGCAGATTGTTGCAAATATGCTTGATTTTGTTGCGGCAATCCCGCTTATTAAGCCGGTGAATAAGATTCTTGGTGCAGTTTTAGGTTTTTTGGAAATTTATTTAATTGTGTTTGTCCTTCTATATGTACTTGCCTTAACACCAATTGAGACTGTACAATCATATATTAATAATTCATCGTTGGCTTTACTCATACTGGAGCAGACTCCATATTTCTCCAATAAAGTGTTTGACTTAGTAAAAGTGTATTTATAAGAGCGGTTCGTCGTATTAGTATTGCTACTGGATTACATGTACAATAGTAGTAAACGATACGGAATCGGTCTTTTTTTATTGAAATAACAATAAAGCAGGTGAATGGATTGCTCGTAAATAAGAAAGATGTTATTCGTTTATTAGAACAAATTGCTATTTACTTAGAATTAAAGGGTGAAAATCCGTTTAAAATATCAGCCTATCGCAAGGCTGCCCAAGGATTGGAAACAGATGAACGATCACTTGACGAAATTGAAGATATGACGAAAATAAAAGGAATTGGAAAAGGGACAGGCGCAGTCATTACCGAATTCATGAAGGAAGGAAAATCGACAGAGCTTGAGAAATTGCAGGAAGAGGTTCCGTCTGGATTAATTCCCCTTCTCCAGCTGCCAGGACTTGGTGGCAAGAAACTTTCTAGATTATATAAAGAGTTAAATATTGTCGATGCGGATAGTTTGCGAACTGCATGTGAAAATGGGGAGGTCGAAAAGTTATCTGGTTTCGGGCCTAAAACAGTGAAGAATCTACTGACAGCGCTGGACGAAGTTGGAAAACGCCCGGAACGTCTTTCGATTGCAGTAATGCTGCAAATCGCTGGGAAAATAGAAAACTATTTGAATGCTATAGATTCGATTACCCGCTACTCGATTGCAGGTAGCTTAAGACGAATGCGTGAAACAATTAGGGATATCGACTTTATTATTTCAACAGATGAACCGGAGAAGGTACGTGAAGCACTACTGTTACTCCCTACAGTAAAAGAAGTGATTGCTGAGGGGGATACAAAGGTGTCTGTTACACTGGAAGAAGAATATGATATCAATGTCGATTTCCGTCTTGTGAAGGACGAGGAATTTACAACAACACTTCATCACTTCACAGGTTCGAAGGAACATAATGTAGCGATGCGCCAATTGGCGAAATCCCGTGGAGAGAAAATTAGTGAATATGGAGTTGAAGTAGAAGCAACGAACGAAATACTCACATTCCCTGATGAAAAGGCATTTTATGAACATTTTGGTCTTCCTTATATCCCGCCTGAAATACGAGAGGGAACGACAGAACTTGAACAGTTTCAAGAGACCCGGGAATTGATTGAACTAGAAGATATCCGCGGAGATTTACATATGCATACGACGTGGAGCGATGGGGCACAAAACTTGGAAGAAATGGTTCTAAAGGCTATGGAGAAGAGATACGAATATATTGCCATCACTGATCATTCTAAATTCCTTCGGGTGGCGAATGGATTGAACGAAGAACGTCTTCGGAAGCAATGGGAGGAAATTCAGCTATTAAATGAAAAATATCCTGATATTCATATTTTCACCGGAGTTGAGATGGATATTTTACCAGATGGAACGCTTGATTTTGAAGACTCCTTTTTAAAAGAACTAGATTTCGTGATCGCGTCCATTCACTCAAGCTTTAACCAAAGTGCAGAAAAAATTATGGAGCGATTATATCAAGCACTTGAAAACCCTTATGTAGATATGATTGCTCATCCGACCGGAAGATTACTAGGACGCCGGGACGGCTACCGGGTCGATATGGAAAAGTTGATTGAAAAAGCGAAAGAAACAAATACAGCGCTTGAAATCAACGCCAATCCGAATCGACTCGATCTTTCAGCAACACATGCAAAAATGGCTCAAGAAGCTGGAGTAAAGCTGATTATTAATACCGATGCCCATAGCTATGAAACACTCGCATTTATGGAGTTTGGAGTTCGCACTGCCAAACGGGGCTGGATTCAAAAAAGTACGGTATTGAACAGCTTACCTCTAGCAGAGCTTAAAGCTTTTTTAGATCGAAATAAATAGAGGTGAAGTAAATGAACGAACGTGTACTTCATGTACTCGAGTTTGATAAAATAGTCGAACAATTAAAGGAGCAAGCAGAAACATCACTTGGCAAGGAAAAGGCTGCACATATTTTCCCTGAAACAGACCTAGATAAGGTGAATCGGCTTCAGGAAGAAACGGATGAAGCGGCTCAAATATTGCGCCGCAATAAGGTGATTCCCTTTGGAGGGATCCGTAATATCCGGGAGAGCCTGAAACGCAGCGTAATCGGGGGTGTCTTATCTGCCTCGGAATGCCTTGATATAGCGAATACAATGTATGGTGGAAGACGGGTGAAGAATTTCCTCGAAGATTTGGAAGAGGAGATTCCAATCTTGAAACAATTTGCGGAAGATATTGCTCCGATGCGTGAGATGGAGCAGGAAATCCGCCGTGCCATCGATGAAAATGGAGACGTCCTTGACAATGCATCAAATAAATTAAGAAGTATTCGTTCCCAGATAAGAACGTTTGAGGCAAGTGTCCGAGAAAAATTAGAAGGGTATACGAGATCTCATGCGAAGATGCTTTCAGACGCTATTGTTACAATTCGTAATGACCGGTATGTATTGCCTGTGAAGCAGGAATACCGGGCACAAATCGGCGGAATCGTCCATGACCAATCCTCTTCCGGCCAGACCCTTTTTATGGAACCTCGGGCAGTGGTCGATTTAAATAATAAATTGCAGCAAGCAATCCTAAATGAAAGACAAGAAATTGAACGAATTTTAACAGAGCTTTCGAATCAAATTGCTGGAGTAGAACCAACGATTTCCATCAATTTAGAATTACTGGCTACGATCGACTTCATTGCAGCAAGGGCAAAGCTTGCAAGCAAAATGAAAGCAAGTAAGCCGCGGATGAATGATAAAGGGATTATTAAGATGAAACAAGCCCGCCATCCGCTCATCCCAGATGATGAAGTTGTCGCTAATGATATTGCAATCGGTGAAGAATATACGGCAATTGTTATTACAGGACCGAACACAGGGGGAAAGACTGTTACATTAAAAATGGTCGGCCTCTGTACATTAATGGCCCAATCTGGCTTGCAAGTCCCAGCCTTTGATGATTGTGAGCTTGCTGTTTTTCAAGCTGTATTTGCCGATATTGGTGATGAGCAATCGATTGAACAGAATCTAAGTACATTTTCTTCCCATATGAAAAATATCGTTTCGATTATGGAAGAAGTGGATGATGCGTCTCTTGTCCTCTTTGATGAACTAGGTTCAGGTACAGATCCGAGTGAAGGGGCTGCACTTGCTATGGCCTTGCTTGATGAAGTGATCGCTCGCCGTGCGCGAGTCATTGCTACAACACATTATCCGGAATTGAAAGCTTATGGCTATAATCGTGATCATGTCATTAATGCGTCGGTTGAGTTTGATGTCGAATCATTAAAGCCGACATACCGTCTCTTGATTGGTGTTCCGGGTAGAAGTAATGCATTTGAAATATCAAGACGTCTCGGATTACAAGCAGAACTTATTGATAAGGCAAAAAGCTTAGTCGGCATCGATTCAAAAAGTGTTGAAAATATGATCGCATCACTTGAAAAGTCGCAAATCGCTGCGGAAAAGCAATATGAGGAAGCTCATGAAATTTTACTTGAAAGTGAGAAAATGCGTACCGAATTAGAGAAAGAGTGGCGCAATTTTGAGCGAAAAAAAGAAGAGCTATATAGAAAAGCGGAAGAGAAGGCAGAAAGAGCATTAAAACAAGCACGGGAAGAAGCGGAAATCATTGTCGAAGAAATCCGTAATATGAAAACGAATGCTGGTCTGAAAGAACATGAGTGGATTGAAGCGAGGAAGATGCTGGAAGAGGCTCAACCACAATTAATTAGCAAATCCAACTCCACCAAACAGGAAGTGTCGAAAGAAAACAAACCATTAAAACCAGGTGATGATATTAAGTTGCTTACAGTCAATCAGCAAGGTGTCGTACTGGAGCAATTAAATGATCAAGAATATATGGTTCAAGTTGGTATTATGAAAGTAAAAGCAAAACGGAAAGACCTACAATATGTTGGAGGACAAAAGCAAGAACCCGAACGAACCGTAGCAACAGTTAGAGGTTCCAATGCTCACGTGAGAACCGAACTTGACCTGCGGGGCGAACGTTTTGAGGATGCCCTTCACCGGCTGGAGAAATATATTGATGATGCACTACTTGCGGGTTACTCAAAAGTAACGATTATCCATGGGAAAGGAACCGGAGCACTGCGTTCAGCTGTACAGGATTTTGCTAAACAACATCCAGCTATATCATCTGCCAGGTTTGGCGGCAGTGGTGAAGGTGGCAGCGGGGTTACCGTTTTAGAACTTAAATAAAAGGTAGGGATGTCCGTATGGATGGTTTTTGGGAAAATATTATCGTAATTACAGCAGCAAGATATAGTGTTGTTGTCTTATGTACGCTTATATTTCTTACTGTGTTTGAGCTGGTAACATCCTATAAAAATTGGGAAGAGATTCGTAAGGGGAATCTTGCAGTAGCAATGGCAACAGGTGGGAAAATCTTTGGCATTGCTACGATTTTCCGTTATTCGATCGAGCATAACGATTCCCTGCTTCAGACAATTGGCTGGGGAACATTCGGTTTTATTTTATTATTAACTGGTTATTTTATCTTTGAATTTCTTTTACCGACAATTAAAGTGGATGAAGAGATTGGGAAAGGAAATGTTGCGGTTGGATTATTATCGATGATCTTTTCCATCGGGATTGCATTTGTCATTGGCGCAAGTATTGGTTAGAAAGAAGGGGAAGCAGGATGGTTTTTGAACGATTAGCGAAGATCTTAATTGGTGTTGCGATTGCATTTTTACTTGTTGGCTTATATTATATTTTCAAGTAAAATAAAAAAATATCTTGAATTTGATAAATAAAATTTCTAAAAATAGAAATTAATCGATATAATGATTATAATAGATAAAAAGGAGGAGATGAAATGGAAGCAACAAAAAATTGGTATGCCCACTATCCAGAAGAAATACCGCGAAGCATCCAATATGATGAGAAGCCTTTAGATTCCTATCTTGAGGAAAGTGCTTCTCGCTACCCGGAAAAGAAAGCGCTTTATTTCATGGGGAAAGAATTAACATACCAAGAATTATATTCTCAAGCGAAGCAGTTCGCGAATTATTTACAATCCCTCGGTCTAAAAAAAGAAGATAAGGTTGCAATTATGCTTCCGAACTGTCCGCAGGCTGTAATTAGTTATTATGGTATCCTGATGGCAGGGGGGGTTGTTGTACAGACAAATCCGCTTTATACGGAGAGAGAGCTCGAGTACCAGATAACCGACTCTGATGCAAAAGTGATAATTTGTCTGGACATACTTGTGCCGAGGGTGAGCAATGTACAAGAGAAAACAAATTTAGAGCATAAAATTGTAACCGGTATCAAAGATTATTTGCCTTTCCCGAAAAACTTGATTTATCCATTTATACAGAAGCGCGAGTACAACATGGTAGTAAAAGTAGAACAGAGTCCAGATACCCACGTATGGGAAAGTATAATGAAGACTGCTAAAGCCGAATATAAAAAAGTGAAAATCAATCCTAAGGAGGATCTTGCTCTCCTGCAGTATACCGGTGGAACAACGGGCTATCCGAAAGGCGTTATGCTTACCCATTATAACTTAGTAGCTAATTTACAAATGTGTGAAGCTTGGCTTTATAAGGCTGAGCAAGGGAAAGAAGTCGTTCTTGCAGTACTTCCATTCTTTCATGTATACGGCATGACGACAGTAATGAATTTCGGTGTAAAGCAAGCGGCAAAAATCATTCTGATGCCGAAATTTAATCCAGAAGATGTCTTGAAAGTGATTGATAAACAAAAGCCTACCTTATTTCCTGGCGCACCAACGATTTATATCGGCTTGATTAATCACCCCGATATCGAGAAGTATGATTTATCCTCAATTAGAGCGTGCCTAAGTGGTTCTGCACCACTCCCGCTTGAAGTGCAAGAGCAATTTGAAAGGCTTACTGGTGGAAGGTTAGTTGAAGGTTATGGGCTGACTGAAACATCCCCAGTAACCCATGCTAATCCAATATGGGGAAATCGGATAAATGGTAGTATCGGTCTCCCGTGGCCTGATACCGATGTTAAAATAGTTAAGACCGGTACAGATGAAGAAGTAGAAATTGGCGAAGTCGGTGAGTTGGCTGTAAAAGGACCGCAAGTGATGGTCGGTTACTGGAAAAATGAAGAAGAAACAGCCAACGCCCTCCGTGACGGTTGGTTTTATACAGGTGATATGGGTTACGAGGATGAAAATGGTTACTTTTATATTGTTGACCGGAAGAAGGATATGATTATCGCTGGCGGTTATAATATTTACCCAAGGGAAGTCGAGGAAGTCCTTTATGAACATCCGGCTATCCAAGAATGTGCGGTAGTGGGTGTACCTGATCCGTATCGCGGCGAAACGGTTAAAGCATTCATCGTTCTTAAAGAAGGGAAGCAAGCGACAGAAGAAGAACTGAACAGGTTCTGTCGTGATAATCTTGCAGCCTACAAAGTCCCTCGCAGGTATGAATTCCGTAAAGAACTCCCAAAAACCATAGTTGGTAAAATTCTCAGAAGGCAACTAGTTGATGAAGAGGTCAAACAGCAAGACGAACAAATCGAACCAGTATAATTTAAGAAATCTTTGTAAAAACATTGACACTTAACAGGTAAACGAATAAAATGGAATTATGAATGAACAGTCATTCATAATTCCGTTTTTTTATACAGCAATCACGCCCTAAATCAGCTAGGCACTTTAGTGAACTTAATGGTAGCTAATCACTTTCATTCAGCGTAAGTATTTTGTGCATTCATTTTATTGGCGTTCTAATTACCGTTCAGTTGCCCGGCGGACGGATGCTTTCCACGGGCGCGGCCTCAGCCTCCTCGGAAGAAAACCGCTTCCTGCGGGGTCTTCGGACTCGTGCTTTTCCCGTAGGAGTCACCGTCCGTCGGGCAACTGAACTGGTAAAGATGATTATGATGAATGGTAGTTATTCCATCTCGGTTAAAATTATACTTCTAGAGTACGAAATAGTGTTCCAAATTTGGCTTTCCCCTCGGAGCAGTCCAGACACCTCGAGACTCCTGCAGGAGGATAGGCATAGGTGAGACCCCGCAGGGCGCCAGCCCGAGGAGGCTCACCAGCCGCCTGCGGAAAGCGAGAGGTGTCTGGACTGCGGACCTCCAGGAGAAGGTTGCATTTACGCTGAATGAAAGTAATTGTCAGGTTATTTATTTTGATTTTATATGAATGAAAAGCTAGAAACATGTTAAGGAGAAAACGATGAAGAGCAATAAGCCAAAATATCAACAGATTATCGAAGCTGCAGTTAAAGTAATTGCAGAAAATGGTTATCATGCATCACAAGTTTCAAAAATCGCGAAAGAAGCAGGCGTAGCCGATGGAACGATTTACCTATATTTTAAAAATAAAGAGG
The DNA here is from genome assembly GCF_037892815.1 of Oceanobacillus sp. HCA-5259. NCBI lineage: Bacteria > Bacillati > Bacillota > Bacilli > Caryophanales > Bacillaceae > Oceanobacillus > Oceanobacillus sp. HCA-5259. Next base: position 110,863 of record NZ_JBBKBV010000004.1, read on the forward strand.
ATGTACTCGTTTCCGTTTTTGAAGAAAAAATGGGGCAATTTATAGACAAGATAGCCAAGGCAACGAGTGAGCAAGCTAATGCCAATGATAAATTGAAAGTTTTAATAGAAATGCACTTTAGTCAATTGGAAGAGAATCCCGATCTCGCTATCGTCACCCAACTGGAATTAAGACAATCCAATTACTCTTTGCGATTACAAATCAATAATGTGTTAAAGGCCTATTTACGTGTCATCGATGAAGTTATTGAAGAAGGCATGAAAGAGAAACAATTCCGTAGCGATATCAATCCAGCGCTTATCCGGCAAATGATTTTCGGAACGCTTGACGAAGTAGTGACGAATTGGGTGATGAAGGATAGGAAATTTACTTTAGTCGATCAGGTGGATGAAGTACACAAATTTTTAACAAATGGTTTGAAGGCTTAATAAAACGCCGTTTAACGATAATAACTCGAATAAAAAAATAGGATGATACATTTTTATTCGAGTTATTATTTTCAAAATAATCGTTTATCGATTAAGATAGAGAATATAGAGGGGGGATCATATTGACCACAATTGTAAAAAAAGTGGAAAATCAAGTGGCATACTTAACGATTCAAAGTCCACCAGCTAATGCATTGTCTAGTCAATTAATAAAGGATTTAGATGTGTTCCTCGGGGAAATTGAAGAGGGCGACAATGTAAAAGCGATTGTCATTCACGGCGAGGGCAAATTTTTCTCAGCTGGTGCTGACATTAAAGAATTCACTTCTTTGCAAGCGCATTCAGATTATGAGGAGCTTGCTAAAAATGGGCAGAAAGTGTTTCAAAGGTTGGAAGAATTCCGGGTCCCTGTTATTGCAGCAATCCACGGTGCAGCATTAGGTGGAGGTTTAGAGCTTGCAATGGCATGCCATATCCGGATTGTCGGGGAAAATGCAAAGCTCGGTCTACCAGAGCTCAATCTAGGTATTATCCCTGGTTTTGCTGGGACTCAGCGTTTACCGCGCTACGTCGGAACTGCTAAAGCATATGAAATGATATTATCAGGGGAGCCGATTTCCGGTCGTGATGCGGTCACGTTTGGACTTGCTAATCGGGCAGTGCCTGACGAAAATGTCTTGGAAGAAGCTAGCAAGCTTGGGGAAAAAATAGCTGGGAAAAGTAAGCCGACAATTAACCAGGTTATGAAACTTGTAAATTACACTCGCTCCGATAAATTCATAGCTGGTGTGGAAGCTGAAGCGGAGGCCTTCGGAAATGTATTTGGCTCCGAAGATGCAAAAGAAGGCATTCAAGCATTTATTGAAAAGAGAAAACCTAATTTTAAAGATAAATAAAAAGTATAAGAGGAGGAAGCAAGATGGATATTTATGTACTATTAAAAAAGACCTTTGATACAGAAGAAAAAATTAATCTGGATGATGGAAGAATCGATGAGGAGGGTGCAGAATTCATCATTAATCCTTATGATGAGTATGCTGTGGAAGAAGCAATTAAACAGCGTGATGAGCACGGAGGGGAAGTAACCGTGATTACAATCGGGGATGAAGACTCTGAAAAACAATTACGAACTGCCCTCGCAATGGGAGCAGATAAAGCCGTCCTCATCAATACAGAAGATGATTTGGATGAGGGAGACCAATATACAACAGCCAAAATTTTGGAAGCGTTTTTTGAAGATAAAGAAGTGGACTTAATATTAGCAGGAAATGTTGCGATTGATGAGGCGAGTGGCCAAGTTGGTCCGCGTCTTGCAGAAGCTTTAGGCATCCCATACGTTACAACAATTACAGATCTATCGATTGATGGGGATAACGTTCGGATTGAAAAGGATGTGGAAGGAGACGTAGAGACGGTTGAAACGACCTTACCTCTCCTCGTTACTTGTCAGCAAGGTTTAAACGAACCACGTTACCCATCTCTTCCAGGAATTATGAAGGCGAAGAAAAAGCCGCTTGAAGAATTAGAACTGGATGATCTTGACGTAGACGAAGACGATATTGAACCGAAAACGAAGACAGTTGAAGTGTTTCTACCACCTGAAAAAGAAGCAGGGAGGATTCTGGAAGGAGAGATCCAGGATCAAGTGAAAGAACTTGTCACATTACTGAGAAATGAAAAGAAAGTACTTTAAGCGAAAAGGATAGAGAGAGGGGAAGAAGAATGAGTAAATTACTAGTAATTGCAGAAGGTAGAGACGGTGCTTTACGTAACGTATCATTTGAAGCGATTGCAGCAGCGAAGGCAATCCACGCGGATGCTGAGATCGTCGGCATCGTTTTAGGAAAAGAAAATCTGGAAGAGCAAGCCCAAGAGCTGATTTATTATGGCGCTGATCGCGTTGTTACGATTGCTCATGAAAAATTAGAAAACTATACATCAGAAGGTTATGGTCAGGCCGTTCTGACGGTAATAAATGATGAATCTCCAGATGGCATCGTAATGGGACATACCTCCATTGGGAAGGATTTGACACCGAAGCTTGCTGCTAAGCTGGATACTGGATTAGTTTCCGACGTTGTAGCAATTGAAACAAACGGTGACCGGGTAGAGTATGTTCGACCAATTTATTCTGGTAAAGCCTTCGAAAAGAAAATTATTACAGATGGTCTAACTTTTGTAACGATCCGTCCAAATAACATCGCAACGCTTGAACGTGATGAAGCAAGGACTGGTGATATAACAGCAAAAGAAGTAGAAGTAGCTGATATTCGTACCGTTATCAAAGACGTTGTCCGAAAAGCAAGTGAAGGGGTAGACTTGTCTGAAGCAAGTGTCGTTATCGCAGGCGGACGTGGTGTCAAGAGTGCGGAAGGATTTGACATCTTATATGAACTTGCGGATGTCCTTGGTGGTGCGGTAGGAGCGTCCCGTGGGGCTTGTGACGCGGAATACTGTGATTACTCCCTTCAAATCGGGCAAACCGGTAAAGTCGTTACACCGGACCTTTATATTGCAGTTGGTATATCCGGAGCGATCCAACATTTGGCGGGGATGTCAAACTCGAAAGTCATCGTAGCGATTAATAAAGATCCAGAAGCAAACATATTTAATATCGCCGACTACGGAATTGTAGGAGACTTATTTGAAGTGATACCATTACTTATTGAAGAAATTAAAACTGTTAAAGTATAATGTGAAAATTAGCCGGGACATGTTTCTTGTCCCGGTTCTTTCTTTCAATTTTTTTAAAAACGAATAAGCAAAAAGCTAGGAAGTAAATAATAAGGGTGTTATACTTCTATTTAAGTAGGTTGACTTATCACGGTGCGATCGCTCCTAAAACATCTGTCTTAAATATAGAGGGGTTAGCCGAATTTATTTAGGCGGGTCATACTGGGCGCTACCACTCTGATTAGCTCAACTAGCATTCAGTTGGAGATGGTCAAAAGCTCCACTGAATGAAGTTTCGTTTTATCAAAAGGAGGAAATGTTAATGGCAATTGAACATGTTACAGATCAAAATTTTGCTGAAGCAACCGCTGAAGGTTTAGTTCTCGTTGATTTTTGGGCACCATGGTGCGGACCTTGTAAAATGATTGCTCCAGTATTAGAGGAAATTGACGGAGAAATGTCCGATGATGTAAAAATTGTTAAATTAGACGTCGATGATAACCAAGAAACTGCAAGTAAATTTGGTGTCATGAGCATCCCAACACTATTACTAATGAAAGATGGAGATGTGGTTGACCAAGCAATTGGCTTCCAGCCGAAAGAAGCACTAACCGAATTAATTAACAAACATCTCTAATTCATGTAAAATTAAATAGTAGAGAACCAAAATCCCTTGTTGTTTTCATAACAAGGGATTTTCTAAACTTAAAGGAATGATTATCATGAATAACATCATTAAGAGGAAGCTGGAAATACTCCCGGCAAATCCAGGTTGTTACCTAATGAAAGATAGGCAGGGAACGATCATTTATGTCGGTAAATCTAAAAAATTACGTAATCGTGTCCGTTCTTATTTTACAGGAGCTAATGATCAGAAAACCCAACGATTGGTTCAAGAAATCGTCGACTTCGAGTATTTTGTCACTTCTTCAGAATTAGAAGCACTCATTTTAGAAATGAATTTAATAAAAAAATATGATCCGAAATATAACGTCATGTTAAAAGACGACAAATCCTACCCCTATTTAAAAATCACAGCTGAAAGACATCCCCGTCTATTGATTACGAGAAAAATTAAAAAGGATAAAGGGAAATATTTCGGTCCGTACCCGAATGTTATTGCAGCACGGGAAACGAAGAAACTGCTTGATCGAATTTACCCTTTACGTAAATGCAATAATCCACCAGGCAGACCGTGTTTATATTATCACTTGAACCAATGTAAGGCATGCAGTAAAACACCGCCGACTCAAGAGGAATATGCCAAAATCGTTCAAGAAGTGAGCTCGTTTTTGCAAGGTGGTTACCAGGAGATTAAAGGAAATTTAACAGAGAAAATGTATGAAGCGAGTGAGGCGCTGAACTTTGAAAGGGCGAAGGAACTGCGAGATCAAATTCAGCATATCGATGTTGTCATGGAGAAACAGAAAATGACAATGACCGATAAAACGGATCGTGACATATTCGGGTATAGTTATGATAAAGGCTGGATGTGTATTCAGGTATTCTTCATGCGCCAAGGTAAGTTGATTGAACGGAATGTAACAACTTTTCCATTTTATGACGATCCAGAAGAGGCGTTCACTAGTTTTATTGGAAGATTTTATTTACACCAAAACCATTTGAAACCGAAAGAAATTCTAATGCCAATTGGTACAAATAACGAATTGATCAGTAAGTTGTTGGAAGTCCAGGCACATACCCCTTTCCGTGGCAGGAAGAAAGAACTTGTTGAATTAGCAATGAAGAATGCAAAAATCGCCTTAAATGAGAAGTTTCTTTTAATTGAAAGGGATGAAGAACGGACGATTATCGCAACAGAGAAGCTTGGTGAGATTCTTAATATTGAAACGCCTTATCGCATTGAAGCCTTTGATAACTCGAATATCCAAGGAACAGATCCAGTTTCCGCGATGATAGCTTTTGTAGATGGTCGGCCGAGTAAAAAAGATTACCGCAAATATAAAATTCGAACAGTTGATGGTCCTGATGACTATGAAACGATGCGTGAAGTAATCCGAAGAAGGTATACGCGCGTACTTAAGGAAAATCTACCACTGCCTGACTTGATCATTGTTGATGGTGGAAAAGGCCAAATAAGCGCGGCGACGGATGTGCTCGAAAATGAATTAGGCCTTGATATACCAATAGCCGGTTTAATAAAAGATGAAAGACATAAGACGAGTGAACTACTCTATGGCTCGCCGCCAACGATTGTTCCACTCGAGCGACGATCTCATGAATTTTATCTTGTCCAACGGATTCAGGATGAAGTGCACCGGTTCGCAATTACGTTTCACAGGAATCTGCGCAGTAAGGGATTATTCCAATCTTCTCTTGATGGTATTCCAGGTGTCGGTGAAAAACGGAAAAAGTTATTGCTCCGACATTTTAAATCAATCACGGAGCTGAAAAAAGCGTCGGTCACAGATATTACTAAACTGGGAATTCCATCGAACACGGCTCAAGAGATCATCAATCATTTAAATGAAATAGATGCACAGGAGAAAGAAGAAACGGAAGAAAAAACGAATTCATAATACAGATCTTCATTCAAAGAGCTCTTTTCCCATGAAATTTGCTTTCGTGAATTATGGCGTTAGTCCGTTATCTTCTGGCTGTATAACATAATAAATTTCCCTGTTGGCAGGGAGGTTGCACCACTATGAAAATACGCACTGCTCTCGTATAAACAGTACGAAGAAACAGTGCGTATTTTTAATTTGTGTAAAACACAGTGAATTGGATTTGATGGATGCGGCGATTGATCTCTTCTTTGCATTCACATTCTATTCCATCAATCATTTGTACAGCTTCCGCTAGAAAGCCTGCTTCCAAACGGAAATCTGCTTCTAGTGGACCTTTTAAGCGCAATACGACCGAGTCAGAGAGAAGATGAAATATTTTCTCCTGTTTTTTTTCTTTTACGAGTTCCATTTTGCCGATACCTAACATTTCAAAGATATATGTAATATCATCTATAGAATTTATTTCAAATTTCCTTGCAAGATTTTTCCCCATGAAATAAAGCAATGTAGGTGCCTCGTTGCCTAATAGATCAGGAAGCGCGAGATAACGAAGGATATCAAACCCTGCACCGGATGTCTGTAATTCTTCAAGTTGAGAAATCGGGATCGTCGTCAGCTGCTTACTCATTTCTGTCACCCTTTCCATCATAGACTGTCAATATACTAAACTATCATAAATAGACTTTTATTTATTATACAATACATAAATACAGCGAACCAGTCATAACTGGAGTTAGGATAATTACGTGTTACTGCGAGTCTGCAGTTACGCTAGCTCTCCTTAAATTAGGATGTCTGCTACCGTTCCGGAAATATACTAAGCTTTCCGCAAGATTCGTGCTGAGCCCCGGCGCATAGGACGTGTTAAAGTAGACGTTGCCATATCATAGTTTGCCTCGAAAGAAAAGCGTTTCCTGAGAGGGTTCATCGACTTTGCTTCCTTACTGAGTCTTTTTTAAACGCAAATTATTTTAAGTTTGGTATAATTAAACTATGGGAGTTTTTGGAAGGTCCAAGCTGCTTACTTCGAAATTGTTAGAAATAAAATCGTTTTCTTGACGGTTTATAAACTAAGAAGTACAATAAAAGTGTTACAATTTTGTATCATTTTAGAGGTTCATGTAGAAATAAGTAGAACCTATTAAACTAAAATGATAACTAAATATGAAATTATTAACCTACAAGGGGGGAAAAACATGGCGGGGCAACGTGATTTTTACTGGAGAAGGTTACATTCTTTACTAGGTGTTGTTCCAATCGGAATATTCTTAGTCCAGCACTTAATAATTAACCACTTTGCCGTGTATGGAGAAGAAAGCTTCAATAAAGCAGCAGGTTTTATGGGAGGGCTTCCATTTGTCATATTACTGGAAATCTTTGTGATCTACCTGCCGATTCTTTATCATGCAGTATTAGGGGTATACATAGCATTTACTGCAAAGAATAACGTAGCGAAATATGGATTCTTCCGCAACTGGATGTTCAAGCTGCAACGCTGGACAGGAATTATTACATTAGTATTCATTGCATGGCACGTATGGGAAACACGCGTCCAGATTGGACTTGGAAATGCTGAAGTAAACTACAGCTTAATGGAAGGAATTCTTTCCAGTCCATTTATGTTCTGGTTCTACATAATCGGTGTAGTTTCAGCTGTATTCCACTTCGCTAATGGTCTGTGGAGCTTCTTTGTAACATGGGGTATTACGCAATCACCGAAATCGCAGCGTGTGTTGACATATGTAGCACTCTTCATTTTTATCGCGGTCAGCTATATCGGTGTAAGAACATTAATTCAGTTTGCGTATGGTGTGTAAAAGTAAGTAATTAGAGGAGTGAGTCAAATAAATGAGTAATCGTAAAGTTGCTGTAATTGGTGGTGGTCTAGCAGGATTAATGGCTACAATCAAAGCAGCAGAAGCAGGTGTAAAAGTTGATTTATTTTCAGTTGTTCCTGTAAAACGTTCTCACTCTGTATGTGCTCAAGGTGGAATTAATGGAGCGGTTAATACGAAGGGTGAGGGAGACTCACCATGGCTTCATTTTGATGACACGATATACGGTGGAGACTTTTTAGCTAATCAACCACAAGTAAAGGCAATGTGTGAGGCGGCTCCGGGGATTATACATATGTTTGACCGGATGGGAGTTATGTTTAACCGTACACCAGAAGGCCTGCTAGACTTCAGACGTTTTGGTGGTACACAAATGCACCGTACTGCATTTGCCGGAGCAACTACGGGGCAACAGTTATTATATGCATTGGATGAACAAGTCCGTCGTTATGAAGTAGAGGGACTTGTTACAAAGTTTGAAGGATGGGAATTCCTCTCAGCGATCATCGACGAAGAAGGTGTCGGACGGGGAATTGTTGCTCAGGACATTAAATCACATGAAATTCGAGCATTTCGTTCTGACGCTACTATTTTCGCAACAGGTGGTCCTGGTATCATCTTTGGAAAATCAACGAACTCGATGATCAATACTGGTTCAGCTGCAAGTATTCTTTATCAACAGGGAGTCAAATATGCAAACGGAGAATTTATTCAAATTCACCCGACAGCAATTCCTGGAGATGATAAACTGCGCTTAATGAGTGAATCTGCTCGTGGAGAAGGTGGACGGATCTGGACATATAAAGATGGGGAGCCTTGGTACTTCCTGGAAGAAAAATATCCAGCTTATGGAAACCTTGTACCGCGTGATATTGCTACAAGAGAAATCTTTGATGTTTGTGTGAACCAAAAGCTTGGTATTAATGGAGAGAACATGGTTTATCTTGACCTCTCGCATAAGGACGCAAAAGAACTTGATATTAAGCTTGGTGGAATTATAGAAATCTATGAAAAGTTCGTTGGAGAGGATCCGCGTAAAGTTCCGATGAAGATATTCCCAGCAGTTCACTATTCGATGGGCGGACTTTGGATTGATGAAAATCAAATGACAAATATCCCAGGAATTTTTGCAGCGGGAGAGGCTGATTATTCCCAGCACGGTGCGAACCGTCTAGGTGCAAACTCGCTACTATCCGCAATTTACGGTGGTTCTGTTGCAGGCCCGAAAGCGATTGAATATATTGACGGACTTGATAAACATGCAGAAGACATTAGTGACCAGCTCTTTGACGAGAAAGCACGAGAAGAGCAAGCGAAATTCGATGATCTATTAGGCATGGATGGAACCGAAAATGCTTATGTGTTGCATAAAGAGCTAGGTGAATGGATGACGGACAACGTAACTGTTGTACGAGAAAATGAAAAGCTGCTTCAAACAGATGAAAAAATTCAGGAGTTACAAGAACGCTGGAAGAATATCAATATTAATGATACTTCTCGTTGGAGTAACCAAGGAGCCATGTTTGCGCGTCAGCTGGATAACATGTTGCATCTTGCGCGTGTTATTACCATTGGTGCCTATAAACGTGATGAAAGCCGCGGAGCTCATTACAAACCGGCATTCCCTGAACGTAATGATGACGAATTCCTGAAGACAACAATCGCGGAGTTTGACAGCAAGAATGTGGAACCGATTATTAGTTATGAGGAAGTTGATGTGTCATTAATCAAGCCTCGTAAACGTGACTACACAACTACACACTAAGGGGGAGAATACAAGATGGCTGAAAAAAGTACAGTTACATTTATTATAACTCGTCAAGACAGTCCAGACTCTGAACCCTACGAAGAAACGTTTCATGTTCCATACCGTCAGAATATGAACGTTATTTCCGCGTTAATGGAAATTCAACGGAATCCGGTGAATGCAAATGGGGAAGAAACATCACCGGTCATGTGGGAGATGAGTTGTTTAGAGGAGGTATGTGGTGCCTGTTCGATGGTAATTAATGGTACCGCAAGACAATCATGTGCAGCGTTGGTTGACCAGTTGGAGCAGCCAATCCGCTTGGCACCAATGTCGACCTTCCCGGTTGTACGTGATTTAATTGTCGACCGTGAGCGGATGTTTGATGCATTGAAACAAGTGAAAGCTTGGGTTCCAATCGACGGAACGCATGATCTTGGACCAGGACCAAGAATGCCGGAGAATAAACGGCAGTGGGCGTATGAACTTTCAAAATGCATGACGTGTGGTGTTTGTCTGGAGGCCTGTCCGAATGTTAACGACAAATCCGACTTTATCGGACCGGCGGCTCTTTCACAGGTGCGCTTATTTAATGCCCACCCAACAGGAGCAATGCATGCAAGTGATCGATTAGAAGGTTTGATGGAGGATGGCGGTATCAGCGGCTGTGGTAACTCACAAAACTGTGTACAAGTATGTCCGAAAGGCATCCCGCTTACTACTTCGATTGCAGCAATGAACCGTGCAACAAATCTGCACGCCTTCAGAAGCTTCTTTGGCAGTGACAAAGCATTATAAAGTGAAACTTAATAAGTGGGGGGTTATTTTATCCCCACTTATTATTAGTTGAACAAACTGGAGTATAGGGCCCGTTAACTTCCATCAAAACTCCTTTGGCAGACTTTTTGATGTGGGAGTTTTACGGACGATTGTACTGGGATGAAATAAAGCGAATGGTCCTTACCTATGTAGGCGAGGACCATTCCGTTATTTAAGGGGGAGCATTGCGATGAAGGGAATAGATTACATAAATGATTTGGAGACATGGCGTTCCGAATTTTCTTTTTCCATACCGATAAAGGTGCGTTTTTCCGAAACGGATTTATATGGTCATGTCAATAATACGTCCGTTTTCATTTATTTCGAAGAGGCACGAATTGAGTTTTTGCAATCTTTTGGCTCATTTAAGGATTTGGATCAAAAGAAACGAGGGTTTGTTGTCGCTGACCTCCAATGTAATTATCTCAAGCAAATGTTTTTCAATGAAACGATAGATTTCTATGTTAAAGTGGAAACAATCGGTACAACATCCATGGACTTACATTATATGGCGGTTAATAATCAAGGTGAAATAACGGTAACGGGAAGAGGTCGTGTCGTAATGATGGATTTTACAACGAACAAAGCCTGGGCTATCCCTGAGGAAATGAAAACAATACTTGCAGACAAAAATCATGTACGCTAAATGGAGAAAACCGACTTTCTATGAAAAGGAAGTCGGTTTTTTAAATCTATGTATCTTTTAAAACAAATTCAATCTTATATTAATCTTCAGGAGTTGAAACGGTTAAGCCACGTTCGGCGAAAACTTTTTTCGCGACAGAAAGTGCATTCAGCACACTAGGGAATCCTGTATATGGAATGAGATGCATAATACAACCGACAATCTCTTCCGGCGTTAGACCAACAGATAATCCAGTTTTAATATGCATTTCGATTTGCGGTTTTCCTTGAGCGACGAGAGCAGTAATGGTTGTCATTACCTTTTGCTTGTTGTCCAATCCAGGACGCGCATAAATGTCTCCAAAAGCAAATTCAACAACATACTTGCTCAAATCTGGCGCAATATCTTTAAACGCCTCCCCAATATCCATTTCTCCAGTTGGATTACGATCATCGGATGCCGTAAGTTCCTGTATCTTATCTATCCCTCTTTGATAACGATCGTTTGTCATTGTAAAAACCTCCTTGATTTAATTGTATAAAAAGACTTTATAAAAGATAATATTCTGTCTTTTCGTATTAGTATATAGCCTTTTTGGACGACTCGTCAATGAGGGGCCATGCGTTACATTGTACAAGCCTGTTAGTTTATACTTTGAACCTCTCATGACTGAAGTTACGAGTGCGCTTGGTTTATTCATAAAAAGATAAATTAGACCGACTTCCACTAATGAAAGTCGGTCTAAATTACAGCTTAAGTTCTCCCATACGAAGAAGCTCAACGACTGCCTGTGAACGCCCCTTTACTCCCAGTTTCTGCATCGCGTTTGAAATGTGATTTCTCACGGTTTTTTCCGATATAAACAGTTTCTGGGCTATTTCTTTTGTTGTCATATCTTGTACAAGCAGTTCAAATACTTCCTTTTCTCGCTTCGTTAATAATTGCTTCGGTTTATAGTTGCTGTCCTTCAAATTATAACCCCTCCTTGCTCTTGATAGAGCTGCTTTTTGAAGGGAATTATTTAGTCATTATAGCTTATGAACGGAAAGGAATTTAGTGCGTGGTAAATGACCTATTTTAGAGCCTTTACTCCGGGGCTAAGCAGCAAATTTACTATGCTACGGATGAAAATTTGGTATACTAGTCTAAGGCGTTGATTCAAATTTGAAATTAGAGTGTAAGGAGGTTGCCGAATGGAGAATGAGATTGCTTCATCAGAACCCATCGTTAAAATTGAAAAAAGATTACGTTATATATCTGGAATGATCAAACAAAACGGCAGGAAGATTTTACATAACTATCCCATAACCTCTCCGCAGTTTGTAGCCCTCCAGTGGTTACTGGAAGAAGGCGACTTGACGATTGGAGAGCTTTCAAATAAAATAAGTCTTGCTTTTAGCACAACGACCGATCTTGTAGACCGAATGGAAAAGAATGAACTGGTTGAACGAATCAGGGATAATAAGGATCGACGGGTAGTGAGGATTCATTTATTGGACAAGGGAAAAGTGATTATCCACGAAGTAATTGAAAAGCGTCAGGAATATTTACGGGAAGTTCTCGCCGGCTTTACCACGGAAGAAGAAACAGTATTAAATGAAATGCTTGATTCATTGTATGATCGAATGAAGCAAGTAAATGAGAAATAGTAGATAAGGAATGAACGAAAAGTGGAGAGACCAATAGGAGTAATTGATTCAGGTGTAGGCGGTTTGACCGTAGCACTTGAACTTATGAGGCAACTGCCAAGAGAGAAATTAATTTATCTTGGGGATACGAAACGCTGCCCATATGGACCAAGAACGAAAGAAGAAGTTCAGCAATTCACTTGGGAAATGGTGAATTTCTTATTAGAAAAAGAAATTAAGCTGCTTGTAATTGCGTGTAATACAGCTACAGCCTATACGATTGATGATTTAAAAGATAAATTAGATATCCCGGTGATCGGTGTCATCAATCCGGGGGCAAGGGCAGCGATTAAAGCAACAAACAATCAAGAAATTGGCATTATCGGGACAGAAGGTACAGTGAAAAGTGGCGCTTATCCGGAGGCATTAAAGCGAATCAATCCAGAACTTCATGTACAAGCGCTTGCCTGTCCATTGTTTGTGCCACTAGTGGAAAGAGGAGTCTTTTCAGGTGAGGAAGCAAGAACAGTTGTACAGACAACGTTAGAGCCTTTAATGAAAGATAACGAGATGGATACATTAATTTTAGGATGCACGCATTATCCTTTATTAAAACCGCTGATTCAAGATGTAGTTGGTAACAAGGTTGCGGTGATTTCCTCAAGTGAAGAAACAGCAAGGGAAACAAGTGCTGTACTTGAAATTAAACATCTGCATAATAAATCAGGTGTGCAACAGGTACATGAAATTTATTCTACAGGGGATATGGAATTATTTAATTGTATCGCAACTAAAATTTTCCAAAGTAGTATCCAGCAGCAATTTAAAATTAAACGAGCAGTCATTGAAAAAGATTAGCGCCTAGCTAGTCTTTTTTAATAGGAATTTTTATTTTTCGGTAAGATGGTCTATTTTCACATGATAGCTCGTATATATTGTAGTACAAACCATCGCAGGGAGGTATTGCATGAAAGCGAGTCGATTATTAATTCCAGGTGTATGTGCGTCATTATTGTTACTGACAGCCTGTTTCCAAGGGGAACAGTCTTCTGTTGAAATCGATCCACCAGAAAATGCAGAAGCAGTGAATGATACAGCAAACAATGATCAAACGGAGGTAGAGGACGTTGAAGCGGCTGAGGAAAACACTGAAGAAGCTGCAGATATGATTGCCCGCCAGCTATATTTGATTGATGAAAACGGCATGGTCGCCTCACAAATAATTGAATTGCCATTGCTTGATTCAAATGAAGTTGCAACCCAAGTATTAGAGTATCTAGTTGATGATGGACCGGTAATGGATCTACTGCCAAATGGTTTTCGTGCGGTCTTACCCGCAGGAACGGAAGTACTTGGTTTAAACCTTTTAGAAGACGGGACAATGGTTGTAGACTTTTCCAAGGAATTTGAAGAGTATGCCGCTGAAGATGAAGTGAAAATACTTGAAGCGATCACACATACTTTAACACAATTTGATAGTGTAGAAAGGGTTCAACTTTGGGTTAATGGCCATCCACTGGATGAAATGCCGGTAAATGGTACACCGATTGGAAAAGGTTATTCGCAAGCACATGGAATTAACGTTATTCAGAATGACACGATTGATTTTATTAATAGCGAGGCAGTAACAATGTATTACCCTGCAAGTGACCAGGAGAATCGTTATTATATCCCGGTTACTCAATATGTAGGTGCTGAGAATGAAGAAGAAATGTTTGAAGCGATTGTCACTTCTTTAATGGAAGGTCCGGGCTTTATGACAAATGTGACTCATGTATTCAATGATGAGGCAATGCTCGTGAGTGAGCCTGTCCTATCAGAGGGCGTGTTGGAACTCACTTTTAACGAAGCGATATTAAAAGATGTTGAAGAAGCAGTTATTGCCGACGAAGTGATGGAGACGATTGTCCGAACATTAACAGTACAAGATGAAATTGACGCTGTTGATATTAAAGTGGAGAATAAGGATGTTATTGCAAATGAGAACGGGGAACCATATAGTGACCCTGTTACTGCCGACTTCTTTGTTCCAAGTGAGAAGCTTTAATAAAAGGATTCCGAAGCTGGGGGATGCCCTGGCTTCTTTTTGTTTCATAGCATGCCAAATACTTTTTTAGAGTTTTTGAGTATCGTTAATATTTCATGCACAAGGAAACTATAAAATAAAAATACAGTGGATTATTAATCTGCAACTTTTGTAGGAATGATGATTTTTCTTTCGGGAAAAGTATGGTAAGCTTGATTTGACGAATGAGGAGGATTTTTACATGAGAAATGATGGAAGAAAAATAAATGAATTAAGACCTATTAAAATGGAAAAAGATTATATTATGCATCCTGAAGGTTCAGTATTGATCGAAGTGGGGAATACAAAAGTAATCTGTAATGCAAGTGTTGAAGACCGAGTACCACCATTTATGAGAGGGCAAGGGAAAGGTTGGATTACTGCTGAATATGCGATGCTTCCACGGGCAACAGAGAAACGAAATATCCGGGAATCCTCGAAAGGGAAAGTCACAGGGAGAACGATGGAAATTCAACGACTCATTGGACGTGCATTACGTTCTGTTGTTGATTTAGAAGGGTTCGGTGAGCGTACGGTATGGGTAGATTGTGATGTCATTCAAGCGGATGGCGGGACCAGAACTGCTTCCATTACCGGAGCTTTTGTTGCGATGACACTTGCGCTCGGAACTTTACTGGAAAAAAAGCAAATCAAATCCTTGCCTGTAAAAGCTTATTTAGCAGCGGCGTCAGTCGGAATACTATCATCAGGAGAAGCAGTTCTTGATTTAAATTATGAGGAAGATGCCGATGCAAATGTAGATATGAATATTGTAATGACTGGTGCAGGTGAATTTGTGGAAATCCAAGGTACAGGAGAAGAGGCCACATTCTCGAAAAACGAGCTCTTTACCATGCTGAATTTGGCCGATGAAGGTTTACAACAGTTATTTGAGTTACAGAAAGAAATACTGGGGGAGCTTGGAGAATCCATTGGAAGCGAGCAAGTGGCGCAAGGTGAGGAGATTTAAATGAAAGAAATCATTATCGCAACTCGGAATAAGGGTAAAGTCAATGAATTTATCGATTTTTTTAAACCCTACGGTATAAAGGTGCAATCCTTGCTGGACATTGCTGAACAACTCCCTGATATTGAAGAGACTGGAGATAGTTTTGCAGAGAATGCGACACTTAAAGCGGAGCAAATTGCAGAGTTGTTGAATCGTCCAGTTCTAGCAGACGACTCCGGTCTCGTCGTTGATGCGCTCCACGGTGCTCCGGGAATTTATTCCGCCCGTTATGCCGGAGAAGAGAAGAGTGATGAAGCAAATAATCAAAAGCTACTTAAGAATTTGCAGGAAGTTCCGCAAGATAAGCGAACAGCAAGATTTGTTTGTGTACTTGCAATCGCCGTTCCTGGTGAAGAAACAACGCTTTACAGGGGTGTCTGTGAAGGGAAGATAGCGCTTAATCCCAAAGGGACGAACGGTTTCGGCTATGATCCACTGTTTATCCCTAATGGATATCAACAAACGATGGCAGAATTAAGCGCTGCAGAAAAAAATCAGATAAGCCACCGAAGTAACGCAATAAAACAATTGGAAAACTGGGAAAAGCTAACTTGAGGTTAAACATCCTCTTTACATGAAAAAGGACGAATAGAGAGGGAGATGCAGCATGACGAAAGTTTTGATTGTCAGTGATAGTCACGGACTAGCAGAGGAACTATCGGAAATCAAAGAAAGGCATGAGGTTGATTATCTCATCCATTGCGGAGATTCTGAGCTCGATATCGACTCCGGTCCAATGGAAGGTTTTTATAAAGTAGCAGGAAACTGTGACTTTGACAACCGTTATCCGATAGAGCAGACGATGGAGATTGATGGCTTGAACTTCCTCGTTGTTCACGGGCATCTGCATAAAGTGAATTATGGTCTAACCGCACTTTCATTACGTGCGCGGGAAACGAATGCGGATGTAGTTTGTTTCGGCCATACACATGTCGCTGGTGTTGTTCAGGAAGGGGAACAGCTATTTATTAATCCAGGTAGTATCTATCAGCCAAGGGGTGGAATGCAAGAGAAAACCTATGCTATTTTAGAATGGGATACAGATCGGGATATAGCCGTGAAGTTTTATACCCTCACTGGCGAACATTATGGAGCGTTGGATTATCCGAAGAATACTTGATGTTTCAAGTAGCTTGCTAAGGAATTTAGTTTTCTTGGCGAGCTTTTTTAAATTTGATAAGATGTTTCAAGGGTAGTTGTCCGGCTTCGGTGTATCCTTTCGACTTAACCATTTCTTTCATCTCCCGGCTACGTACTTCCTTCCGCTTGCTTTTCCACTTGCAGTCTCTCCGTCCAGTAAATTTAGGTTCGATGGAAGCTTCGCCTTGGCCTTCACCTTGACCCTTGGATTACTATTACTGCTCTCACGTCCCACAGCCCCTCCCGAAAATTGAAGGAATCTGTAAGAAACGAAAAAGTCCCGTTAGCTTTCCGAAAGGTTTATCGAGTGCCGTAACGGTTGAGCTAACGGGACTTCAGCGGACATTTAGTGCCGAAGCGTCCCAAGTAGGATTCGAACCTACGACTTACAGCTTAGAAGGCTTTCGGAAGGACGACGACTATATTCCGCTTATATTTCGTAAAATTCACTCTTTCCGTTCCGCCCCATAGAACCTTCGTAACGACGTTTTTTCAATCAAATCGGTTAATTTTACGATAGGATAGCCACGTACCTGCGTCATGTAATCCGCTAGATATTGCGTATGCCGAATATACTCCCGGATTGTACTATCGTGAGGATTCCGCGCTTTCTTCGCTTAAACCTTGCTCTAACGTGTAGCCCTTCGCCAGTACTGTCGGCTACTACCGATCCCCGTGATGAAAGTTGCACTCACACTGAATGAAAGTAATCAGCGGTACAATGGAAAAGAGAAATAGTACGTTACAAAAATCTTTCAAAATAGATGTTGACATTTTATGTGAAACTGCTATAATAAATCTTGTTCGCTTCTAAAACATATATTTACATAATGAATTTTTAAAAC
The DNA here is from genome assembly GCF_037892815.1 of Oceanobacillus sp. HCA-5259. Taxonomy (NCBI): domain Bacteria; kingdom Bacillati; phylum Bacillota; class Bacilli; order Caryophanales; family Bacillaceae; genus Oceanobacillus; species Oceanobacillus sp. HCA-5259. Next base: position 128,205 of record NZ_JBBKBV010000004.1, read on the forward strand.
TAAATAAAAAAGCATCCTGCGGGTGTAGTTTAGTGGTAAAACCTCAGCCTTCCAAGCTGATGATGAGGGTTCGATTCCCTTCACCCGCTCCATGTCCCAATAGCTCAGCTGGATAGAGCAACAGCCTTCTAAGCTGTAGGTCGTAGGTTCGAATCCTACTTGGGACGCTTTTCAAACAGCAAAAGAGAAACCTAACTTGTTTTAGGTTTCTCTTTTGTATTATGATAAGATATATATACTTTTATCTACTTGCTTGCGCTTTCGAACCAGATGAAACAACTCCTCGATTGGATGAACGGAATTAAACCGTAGCAGAGAATGCAAAAAGCTGCTTTTTTCTTTCTCTTCATCACGGTGTCATCATCCATAAGACTTCCGCCTTTAAGTAGGGGAATTGTGTAGGTGGGAGATAATGGATGTTAGCACCCTGATCATTCAACTAACATTCCGCCGGAGTAGAATAAACTTCCCGCCGAATGAAGTTTCATTTTATGTTTCATATTCAATAGGAAAGGTAAAACTATTTATTAAGTCATTCTCATATAAAATGAAACAAAAGGAGGAGGTGACCTGAGAAAAATGAAACCTGGAAATATCATTTTGTTTCCAAAATGGCAAAAAGTGTTAGAAGAAGAAAGTGTTGCAGCAATTAAAGAAAAGAAATTCGAGGATGCATTAGAAAAATTAGATAACCTGTTAAGCTATGACGTGAAAAATCATGATATTTATACCGGTAAATTAATCTGCTTAATGGAACTGGAACGTTATAAGGAAGCGCAAGAACTCTGTGAATCTTTAATAGAAGAAAAAGATTCCCACTACTATCAATACATACATATTTATTTAACATTATTATTCCAAACAGATCAGTATGATACATTAATTGATGTAGTATCTGTGGAATTAGAAAGCGGAAACGTACCAAATCATTTGCAAGAACCATTTAAACAGCTCTACACGATGAGTGAAAAAATGCGGCTGAATGTGGAGCTGGAGCGTTCGAATGTTTTTCTGAATGCACTCTATGATGCCGTTCACCAAGATAATCATATCGAACAATGGAGACTTATTGACAAACTCAGTAAAACGACAATCCAACCAAATGAGAAAGTGATCTCGTTGCTTGCAAATGAACATATCCATCCGCTTGTCAAAACAGCCATCTATTTATGGTTGAAGAATCTAGGAGTAGCAAAACCAGTAGAAGTACATAAGTTTGGTATTCAAATGAAGGTGATACCGAGTGAGACGCCGGAAGTTAATGAAAGTGCAATCGCAAAAGAAATTGCTACTGAGATTAAGAAAATAGAACAAAGCAATCCATCGCTATATGAGGTGATGAATACGCTTTTAGAACACTATCTCTATGCGCTCTATCCGATTACACCATCAATTGATGAATCATTTTATATCGCGGAAGCATTATTACAGATTGGGAATGACTATTTAAACATAGCCGTGTCCACACCAGAACAGGCAGAGGTAGATAAGTATATCCAAGAAATTAAAACAACCGATCTATTATATGCAAGTATTATTGATGATTAGGAACAAAGGCTTGAAAGACCTCTCAATTATGGTATAATGATTAAGTTGTAAAAATTGAAAACGAACCCTAAAAAAATGTTATTAAGTTAAACAATAGATGTTGGAGGTAATTAATAATGACAGCGAAATGGGAAAAACAAGAAGGAAATAAAGGGATTTTAACATTTGAAGTTCCTGCTGAAGAATTTGATCAAGCATTAGATCAAGCATTTAAAAAGGTAGTAAAAGATGTACAGCTTCCAGGTTTCCGTAAAGGAAGAGTTCCGCGTGGATTATTTGAAAAGCGTTTCGGAGTAGAATCCCTTTATCAGGATGCAGTAGATATCGTATTACCAGAAGCTTACTCAAAAGCAGTTGACGAGGCGGATATTTTCCCAATCGAACAGCCGAGTGTAGATATCGAACAAATCGAAAAAGGGAAAGAATTGATCTTCACTGCAGAGGTTGAAGTGAAGCCTGAAGTTACTTTAGGTGAATATAAAGGACTAGAAGTGGAAGAAGAATCAGTTGAAGTGACAGATGAAGACATCGAGCAAGAATTAAAAAATCTTCAGGAGCAACATGCGGAGCTTGTTGTTAAAGAAGATGGGGAAATTGCAGAAGGCGATACGGTTGTTATCGACTTTGAAGGTTTCACTGATGGAGAAGCGTTTGAAGGCGGTAAAGGTGAAAACCAAAGCCTGGAAATCGGTTCTGGTCAATTCATTCCTGGATTTGAAGAGAAGTTAATCGGTAAGAAACCAGGAGAAGAAACAGAAATCGATGTAACCTTCCCAGAAGAATACCATGCAGAAAATCTAGCTGGTAAGGAAGCAACTTTTAAAGTTAAAATTCATGAAGTCAAAGCAAAAGAACTTCCAGAACTTGATGATGAGTTCGCGAAAGATGTTGATGATGAAGTAGAGACACTTGAAGAACTCAAGACGAAAAAGAAAGAACAAATGCTGGAAGAAAGAACGCAAGCAGCAGAAACTGCAAAACGTGAAAGTCTAATTGAAAAAGCATCTGATAATGTTGAAGTTGATATTCCAGATGCAATGGTAGAAAATGAATTGGAACAAATGCTTGCTGAATTTGAACAACGTCTACAGATGCAAGGAATGACGTTAGAAATGTATTCCCAATTCTCTGGTCAAGATGAAGATGCGCTGAAAGAACAAATGAAAGAAGATGCGGCTAAACGAGTGAAAACTAGCTTGACGCTTGAAGCAATTGCAAATGCGGAAAATCTTGAGGCTACAGAAGAAGAAGTGAATGAAGAGATTGACAAGATGGCTGGCATGTACGGTGTAGAGAAAGATCAACTTGTTCAAATCCTTGGTGGAAACACAGAGACAATCCAAAACGATCTTAAAATAAGAAAAGCAATCGATCTATTAGTGGAACATAGCAAAGCAGCTAACTAATCATCCCGGCTAAGACAAGACAACATGAACAAGGTGCGAATTCCCTCGCACCTTGTTTCTGTATAACCGAAACGGAACAAGCATTAATTTACATTTCACTGACTTAACGGTTGCTATCTGTCATATAGATAAGTAATATGGAATTAATTAAAGTGGCTACGATATCATGCTACAAGGTTTATCGTTTTGTTTTTTATTTCGTATCTGATATGATTGCTATAATTAAGTCAGGAAATTTAATTTTCTTATGAACTATAGGGGTGAAAAAATGTTTAAATTCAATGAAGAAAAAGGACAATTAAAATGCTCCTTTTGTGGAAAGAATCAGGAACAGGTTCGTAAATTAGTTGCCGGGCCTGGTGTCTATATATGCGATGAATGTATTGTGTTATGTACAGAAATTGTAGAAGAAGAACTCGGTTCGGAAGATGCGATGGAATTTACAGAAATCCCAAAACCAAGGGAAATCTGTGAAATCCTTGATGATTACGTCATTGGGCAAGATCAAGCGAAGAAGAGTCTGTCTGTAGCTGTTTATAATCACTACAAACGAGTCAACTCAATGAATAAAACCGACGATGTAGAACTGGCGAAAAGTAACATCGCTCTGATTGGACCTACAGGAAGTGGTAAAACATTACTAGCTCAAACATTAGCACGCATCATTAATGTGCCTTTTGCTATGGCTGACGCTACATCACTTACAGAAGCTGGTTATGTAGGAGAAGATGTCGAGAATATTCTTCTTAAACTAATCCAAGCAGCCGATTATGACGTGGAAAAAGCGGAAAAAGGAATTATTTATATCGATGAGATTGATAAAGTAGCAAGAAAGTCTGAAAACCCGTCAATTACAAGAGACGTTTCAGGTGAAGGTGTACAACAAGCTTTACTTAAGATTCTAGAGGGAACGGTTGCAAGTGTACCACCACAGGGCGGGCGCAAACATCCACATCAAGAATTCATCCAAATCGATACGACAAATATCCTATTTATCGTAGGAGGAGCCTTTGACGGAATTGACCAAGTAATTAAGCGCCGTCTTGGTAAGAAAGTTATTGGATTTGGAGCAAACGAACAACAAGAAGATTTGGACATGGGTGCACTGCTTTCCAAAATTTTACCAGAAGACTTGCTTCGCTATGGGTTAATTCCAGAATTCATTGGTCGTATTCCGGTTATTTCTAGCTTAACACCATTGGATGAGGATGCCCTTATTCAAATTCTGACAAAACCTAAGAATGCGCTCGTGAAACAATATGAGAAGCTATTTGAAATGGATGATGTGGAACTGGAGATGGAGGAAGCTGCTCTACGTGAGATTGCGAAGAAGGCAATCGAACGGAAGACAGGTGCCCGGGGTCTTCGTTCCATCATTGAAGGGCTTGTGCTTGACGTTATGTTCGAGCTTCCTTCCCGTGAAGATATTACGAAATGTATTATAACAGAGGATACGGTGAAAGAAGAACATGGCAGTCCTAAGCTTGTATTTCGTGATGGTACGGTAATTGAAGGTAATGAGAATTTACCAAAAGAAAGTGCGTAATATGAATTAGAACATTTTTGAGATAATGGAGACTGGCTGCTTAAAAGATGCTCTCGTCTGTTTGAAGAGCCTATTAGCAGTAAGTCTCCATTTCTGTATGTATAAATAGGATATTGGGGAATAGTACTTACTACAACATGTAAATCAACTATAATAATCAATTAACTATTATTTTTCGGTTGAACGCATTAACATGGAGTTATACATATTCATTTTGGAGGTCGTTATCATGGTTAACAAAATAAAGAAAGTCCCCCTCCTGCCTTTACGCGGTTTAATTGTGTTTCCATCCATGGTTTTACACTTGGATGTTGGAAGAGATAAATCGATCGCAGCACTGGAGAAAGCAATGGTTGATGATCAACTTATATTCCTGGCTGCACAGAAAAAAACGAGCATTGATCAGCCGAAAATAGATGAGATATACCGAATTGGTACACTTGCAAAGGTCAACCAAATGCTGAAGATGCCTAATGGCACGTTGCGTGTATTGGTAGAAGGACTTGACCGTTACGAAATTGTCCGCACTATCGATGAAGAAGACGAGGTTCTAGTAGAAATTGCACAACTAGAAGAAGTACATGCAGATCAGACGGAAGAAGAGGCACTCATGCGTGCACTACTTGAACAATTTGAGCAGTATACGAAGCTCTCCAGGAAAGTGTCTAGCGCAACAGCACAGTCAGTTGTGGACATGGAGGACCCAGCACGGGCCGCTGATATTATTAGCTCGCACTTATCCATCAAGTTAAAGGAAAAACAGACATTATTAGAAATGACGAATGTCACCGAACGTATGCAACACATCATTAGCTTAATTACGAATGAAAAGAAAGTACTAAGCATCGAAAAGAAAATCGGTGAACGAGTTAAAACATCCATGGAGAAAACGCAGAAAGAATATTATTTGCGTGAACAATTAAAAGCAATTCAAAAAGAACTCGGTGATAGAGATGGTAAATCCGGTGAAGTCAGTGAATTAAGAGAAAAAATTGACGAATCCGATATGCCGGAACATATTTACGAAATTGCCCTTAAAGAATTAGGCCGTTACGAGAAAGTACCACAAAGCTCTGGAGAAAGCTCTGTCATTCGCAATTACTTGGATTGGCTATTGGATCTGCCATGGACAAAACAAACGCAAGATACAATTGACATTAATGAAGCTGAAAAAGTATTAAATGAAGGCCATTACGGACTGGAGAAAGTAAAAGAACGCATCTTGGAATATCTAGCTGTCCAAAAGCTGACGAACTCTCTAAAAGGTCCAATTCTTTGTCTAGTTGGGCCGCCTGGTGTTGGGAAAACATCCCTTGCACGTTCCATTGCTCAGTCCGTAAATCGAAATTTCGTGCGTATTTCCCTCGGTGGAGTGAGGGATGAAGCGGAAATAAGAGGTCACCGAAGGACTTATATTGGTGCAATGCCAGGTCGGATTATCCAAGGAATGAAGAAGGCAGGTACTATAAATCCGGTATTTTTACTCGATGAAATTGATAAGATGTCAAATGACTTCCGCGGGGATCCCTCCGCTGCAATGCTCGAAGTATTAGACCCAGAGCAGAACAATAGTTACAGTGATCATTTTATCGAAGAAACATATGATTTATCGAAAGTATTATTTATTGCAACGGCAAATAATGTGAATAGTATTCCTGGTCCGCTTTTAGACCGGATGGAATTAATTTCTCTTTCCGGCTATACGGAAGTGGAAAAGCTCCATATCGCAAAAGAACACTTATTGCCAAAACAAGTTAAAGAAAACGGATTAAAACCATCCAATTTACAAATTAGAGATGAAGCACTCCTGCAAATTGTAAGAACTTATACTAGGGAAGCGGGCGTCCGTAGCCTGGAAAGACAACTTGCTAAAGTTTGTCGTAAAGCAGCCAAAATTATTATTTCCGGTGAGAAGAAACGAGTAGTCGTTACGGTCAAGAATTTAGAGGATTTCCTAGAGAAACCATTATATCGTTATGGTTTAATGGAAGTTGAGGACCAAGTCGGTGCTGCAACCGGTCTTGCTTATACATCGGCAGGTGGCGATATCTTATCTATTGAAGTATCCCACTATCCTGGAAAAGGTAAATTAATTCTAACTGGTAAGCTAGGTGAAGTGATGCAGGAATCTGCTCAAGCTGCCTCCAGTTATGTCCGCTCCCGTGCCAAGGAACTGCAAATCCCTGCTGACTTTTATGAGAAGTTTGATATTCATATTCACGTACCAGAAGGAGCCACACCAAAAGATGGACCTTCAGCGGGAATTACCATTGCAACGGCACTTGTCTCGTCACTTACTGGCCGCGCTGTTCGGAAAGAGGTTGGAATGACCGGGGAAATAACGTTACGGGGAAGAGTACTTCCTATCGGCGGCTTAAAAGAAAAATCATTAAGTGCACACCGGGCTGGCTTAACGACAATCATTATTCCGAAAGAAAATGAGAAGGATATTGCGTCTATTCCAGAAAGTGTACAACAGAATGTAACATTTATCCCGGTCAGTCATTTAGATGAAGTATTGGAAATCGCATTGGTGGAGGAAGAAAATGAAAATCAATCAAGCGGAAATCGTAATTAGTGCGGTCTCGAAGAAGCAATACCCGGAGGAAGGCTTATCTGAGATCGCTTTAGCGGGACGTTCGAATGTCGGAAAATCATCTTTTATCAATACATTGATTAATCGAAAAAACTTGGCTCGAACGTCACAAAAACCAGGAAAAACCCAAACGTTGAATTTTTATAAATTGAATGAAGCTTTTTATTTTGTAGATGTCCCGGGCTATGGCTATGCAAAGGTATCCAAGAAAGAAAGAGAAAAATGGGGTAAAATGATGGATGAATATTTCCAGCAAAGAGAGAACTTGAAAGCAGTTGTTCTCGTCTGTGATGTCCGTCATGAACCGACAGACGCCGATGTCCAAATGTATGATTATCTTAAATATTATGAGCTTCCTGTCATTATCATCGCAACGAAACTCGATAAAGTAAAAAAATCAAAACAACATCAACATGTGAAAGTCGTAAAAGACACGTTTGAAGTTGATGCAGAAGACATTGTCATTCCCTTTTCAGCGGAAACCGGTGAAGGGAAAGACCAAGCTTGGCAAGCAATTAAACAATATTTATAAGGTTCACCTCCTCTTTCGGAAATTTTTACTTTCGCGTAAAGAGGAGGTCTTTCCTCTGGAATGATTCTACTTCTTTCTTAATAAGACAAAACCTAAGATAATTAGTATGATTGGCCAATACCTTTCCACTAAAGCAATTACATCATATATCCAATAAAAATATGAATGAAACGCGGTTGAGTAAATAAATAATACTCCAACAGCAAGGAAGGCAATACCAGGGAGAAAGCCCGTTTTCGTCTTAAAATAGCGAATTAAAAAGGCTAAACCAATTATGATTAAATAAACTGCCCAATGATTAATCCAAAAATGATAATATGCTGATCCGTGTAAGTGGATCCCGATACCGAGAATAAGAATACCGGTGAAAATATGTTGATAACTGCGGGAACGGTAACTGTGAATCAAAAAGGCTAGTCCTATGATAATTAAAAGGGTTTGCCAAGAATAGAAATCAGTAATGATCGGTAGTTTCAATTCACGCAGCAGAAAAAATACGCCAATTCCAATTAATATGTAAGCAAGTAAAGGATTTTGTGTTCTCATCCATCTTCTCCTCTAACAAATAATAATCAATTTTAACATTACACCCTAAACCTTTGCACCTGGAAATTAATCGTATGAACCCTTTCATTCAGCGTAAGTGTATTTGCTCGTTCCTTTAGTTTAGAACTCTAATCGCCGTTCAGTTGCCCGGTGGACGGATGCTTTCCGCGGGCACAGCCGAAGCCTCCTCGGGCTACCGCCCTGCGGGGTCTCCGGACTCGTGCTATTCCCGTAGGAGTCACCGTCCACCGGGCAACTGAACTGGTAGAGAGGATTATTATTAACGGAAACTATCCCACTATGATGAGAGTTCTAATTCTTTAAATGAAAAATAGTGTTCCAAATTCGGTCATTCATGGGAGCAGTCCAGACACCTCGAGACTCCTGCGGGAGGCCGGCTAAGTACGGTCACGTCCTGTGACCAATGCCGGCATTAGAACCTCCTGTTCGTCGATAGGCCTAGGTGAGACCCCGCAGCGGGCTTGCCCGCGAGGAGGCTCACCAGCCGCCCGCGGAAAGCGAGAGGTGTCTGGACTGCGGACCCCGGAAAGAGAGTTGCACTTACGCTGAATGAAAGGAATTTGGAGTCTCAGACTGTGAAAGTTTTGTTACATTATAACTGTAACAAAATTGTAATTGTGCTAAAGCTGTAAAATTACTGGATAAAGCCTTATGATATAATAATACTATACTTATAGTGGAATATGTAAATGCAATTACGGAAAAATGATTGATTACTTCTGGAGGTAAGACACGTGCACATTTTAAAAGTTGGATTTAACTACAAGAATGCTCCTGTTGCAATTAGGGAGAAATTGACTTTCTCCGAGGAGTCTTTACATGAAGCAATGGTTGAGCTAAAAGCAAGAAAAAGCATCTTAGAAAACGTCATATTGTCAACTTGTAATCGTACGGAAATTTATGCGGTTGTTGATCAGTTACACACCGGAAGATACTATATAAAAACATTTTTAGCTGATTGGTTCGGGATTGACAAAGCTGAATTTGAAGAGTACTTGCAGATTAACGAAAATGACGATGCACTGGAACATCTGTTTCGGGTGACGACTGGTTTAGATTCGATGGTGCTAGGGGAAACACAGATTCTTGGTCAAATGAAGGATGCATTTTTTGCATCACAGAAAGTGAAAGCGACCGGAACGATCTTTAATGAACTGTTCAAACAAGTTATCACCTTTGGAAAGAGGGTACACCATGAAACAGCGATCGGTGAACATGCCGTATCAATAAGTTATACCGCTGTCGAATTGATTAAAAATAAATTAGGAAAAATTCGTGATAAAAATATAACGATTCTCGGTGCAGGAGAAATGGCCGAACTTGCTGTGAAAAATTTACAAGGTGCTAGCGCATCGAATCTTACCATTGTAAACCGGACGTATTCGAAAGCAGAAACAATGGCAAGTAAATTTCAAGTGGAAGCAGAACCAATGGAGAAACTACTGGAAGTTCTGCAATCGACTGACATCTTATTTACGACAACTGCCGCTGAAAATATCGTACTAACAAAGGAAATGCTCGAACCAGTTCTTTCTAGAAGAGAAGGCAGAGCTTTATTTTTAGTTGATATCGCCGTTCCTCGGGATATAGATCCTGCAATCGGTGAACTTGATAAAGTATATTTATTTGATATTGATGATTTACAGCATATTGTCGATGAGAATTTAGAAGAAAGAAGAAAAGCTGCAAATGAAGTGGAGCAGTTACTTCATGAAGAAATTATCGAATTTAAAGAGTGGCTCCGCACGCTAGGTGTTGTCCCGGTAATTTCCGCACTTCGGAAAAAAGCTTTAGGCATTCAAGCGGAAACGATGAAAAGTATTGAACGGAAAATGCCTGATTTAACGGAGCGGGAGAAAAAGGTTCTGAGTAAGCATACGAAAAGTATTATTAATCAATTGTTAAAGGAGCCGATTACTCAGGCAAAAGAATTGGCTGGATCAGAGAATGCGGAAGAAAGTCTGCAGCTTTTTGTAGATATATTCGGCATTGAAGCAGAAGTAGTTGAGGAGTTCGAAAAGCAAACGGAAAAAAATGAAAGTATGAAAGAATTGAATCGACCGGAAAACTCACCGCTTCCTCGGATTAAAGAGATTTCCAGTATATAGAGACAAGGAAACGGATTTGCAATTAGGAGGTTTTTTCATGCGGAAAATTATTGTTGGATCAAGGCGAAGTAATCTTGCTTTGACACAGACGAAATGGGTTATTGAACAATTAAAACAAGCGGGGGTGAAAAATGAATTTGTCATCGAGGAAATTGTTACAAAAGGCGACCAGATCCTTGATGTCATGTTATCAAAAGTAGGCGGTAAAGGCTTATTTGTAAAAGAAATTGAGCAAGCCCTTTATGATAAGCGTATCGACTTTGCAGTTCATAGTATGAAAGATATGCCTGCTGTACTTCCAGAAGGCTTAATAATTGGCTCGATTCCAGTTCGGGAGGATTATCGAGATGCTTTCATTTCAAAAAATGATCTGAAACTGAACGAATTACCAGCGGGGGCAATTGTCGGTACCAGCAGTTTACGTCGTAGCACGCAAATCCTTGCTGCCAGGCCAGATCTTGAAATAAAATGGATTCGCGGTAATATCGAAACCCGCCTCAGAAAGCTTAGAGAAGAAGATTATGATGCAATTATTCTTGCAGTCTCAGGTATTAAACGAGTTGGTATGGACTTATCGATAGTTACAGAATACCTTGATCCTGAAGTTTGTGTACCAGCAGTCGGACAAGGAGCTCTTGCGATTGAGTGCCGGGAAGACGATGAGGAAATGAGAGAAATCCTCTCCTTAATCAATGATGAGGAGACAACGGAAACGGTCACAGCAGAACGGACATTTTTAGACTTGCTCGAAGGTGGTTGTCAAGTGCCGATTGGCGGTCATGCCTATTACAAGGAAGATGAACTTGTAATGACAGCGTTGGTCGGAACCCCTGATGGTAAAACAATTTTGAAGGAAGTAGTAAAAGGGAAAAACCCGGTTGAAGTTGGAACAGAAGCTGCGGGCCTTCTTATTAATCAAGGAGCAAAAGAAATTGTTCAAAAGGCGAAAGAGGAGCAGGAGTAATGTCCGGTGACTTAAAGGGAAAACGTATCATCGTGACAAGGGAAGCCGGTCAAGCGAAGAGTTTCTCGGAAAAAATACGAGAACTCGGAGGCATACCGATTGAAATCCCGCTTCTTCGGATAAATAGTATAACAGCAAGCAATGAGCAGGATGTTTTCAATCGTCTGAAAAGCTATGATTGGATTATTTTTACGAGTGCAAATGGCGTGAATTGCTTTTTTGCTGCATATGATAAAAATGGTGGCCATTTTGGGGAGCAAGTAAAAATCGCTGCGGTTGGTCATAAAACGGATTTGGCACTACAACGATTCGGCTATACAGCTGATCTCGTGCCTGATACATATGATGCAGAATCCTTGGCAGCGATTTTCCTGCCGATTTACCAAAATAGAGAACAGATTTTATTAGTGCGGGGTAGCCGTTCCTTGGATATTTTACCGAAAAAATTCACGGAAAGAGGCATTGCTTTCGATTCGATAGAAGTATATGAGACAATGATAAATGGAGGTATAAAAGAACGATTGCATGAAGTGATACAGAAGAATGCCTTTGATTATCTCACCTTTACAAGCCCTTCAACAGTGAACGCATTTATTGACTTATATGGAGAACCTGTTCCGGTTCCTTGTGTCTGTATCGGTACAACGACGAAAAAGGCGGCAAGTGCGGCAGGTTTCAACCAGTTGATCACTGCAAAAACATTCACGATTGAAGGAATGCTCGAAGCAATGATTCAAGATTAATTGATGGAAGGAATGTTAGATTTGAGAATGAATAATCAATTTAAGAGACATCGCCGCTTACGGAGTAGTGCATCAATGCGGGCGATGGTGCGTGAAACACATCTTCATGTTGAAGATTTTATTTATCCGATATTTGTCATCGAAGGGGAAAATATTAAGAATGAAGTGCCATCGATGCCTTCTGTTTACCAATTCTCACTGGACCGCTTAATGGAAGAGGTAACAGAAGCATATGAATTAGGTATACGTGCACTTATGTTCTTCGGTGTCGTTACAGGTAAAGACGAGGTTGGTTCCGGGGCGTATGCAGAAGACGGGATTGTGCAGCAAGCCACCAAGCTTGTAAAAGAAAAGTATCCTGAGTTGCTCGTTGTTGCTGATACATGTCTTTGTGAATATACAGACCACGGTCATTGCGGCGTGATTCATGGCAATGATGTAGATAATGACGAGTCATTAAAATTGCTTGCAAAAACAGCTGTATCTCAAGCTGAGGCAGGGGCGGATATTATTGCACCATCTAATATGATGGACGGCTTTGTCGCAGTTATAAGAGAAGCACTGGACGAGGCAGGGTTTACCCACATTCCGATTATGTCATACGCAGTTAAATATGCTTCAGCCTTTTACGGACCTTTCCGCGATGCGGCCGATAGTGCTCCGCAGTTCGGTGACCGGAAGACATACCAGATGGATCCGGCAAATCGTCTGGAAGCAATCAGGGAAGCTCGGTCAGACGTTGAAGAAGGAGCAGACTTTCTTATGGTCAAACCAGCGTTATCCTATCTCGACGTTATCCGTGACATCAGAAATGAATTTGACCTTCCCGTTGTTGCTTATAATGTGAGCGGAGAATATGCAATGGTAAAAGCTGCCGCACAGCATGGCTGGATTGATGAACAACAACTTGTGATTGAAATGCTAACTTCCATGAAACGTGCAGGAGCAGAAATTATATTAACATATTTTGCAAAAGACGTTGCGGCAGTTTTACGTAATTCATGAAGGAGGAACGAACGATGAAAAACTTTTCAAAATCCATTGATGCATATAAAGAAGCAGTTGACCTAATGCCTGGTGGTGTGAACTCACCCGTTCGCGCTTTTAAATCAGTCGGCATGTCGCCAATCTTTATGGAAGAGGGGAAAGGTGCGACGATTACGGATATTGATGGAAATGAATATATTGATTATGTGTTAAGTTGGGGACCGCTTATTTTAGGTCATGCCGATGAGCGGGTAACAACCAAATTGAAAGAAGTAGTTGATAAAGGAACGAGTTTCGGTGCACCAACTGAAATGGAAAATAAATTGGCTGCACTAGTAAAAGAACGAGTGCCTTCCATCGAAATTGTTCGGATGGTAAATTCGGGTACCGAAGCGACGATGAGTGCAATCAGGCTTGCCCGTGGATATACTGGCAGAGATATTATTGTGAAATTTGTAGGAAGCTATCATGGCCATGGTGATTCCTTATTAATTAAAGCTGGTTCCGGTGTAGCAACACTTGGTCTCCCGGACAGCCCAGGGGTACCGGCTTCGACTGCAAGTAACACGATTACAGTTCCATATAATGATTATGAAAGTGTTCAGCTTGCATTCGAACAGTACGGAGACCAGATTGCTGCGGTCATTACCGAGCCTGTCTGCGGTAACATGGGAGTCGTTCCACCAAGAAATAACTTCTTACAAAACTTGCGTGAACTTACAACAAAACATGGTGCATTACTTATTTTTGATGAGGTCATGACAGGCTTTCGTGTTGGTTATAATTGTGCTCAGGGTTATTATGACGTAATACCGGACCTTACTTGTCTTGGGAAAGTTATCGGTGGAGGGCTTCCGGTCGGTGCATTCGGTGGAAAACGAGAGATTATGGAACAAATCGCACCTCAAGGTTCGATCTATCAAGCGGGAACATTATCCGGAAACCCTCTAGCAATGACAGCGGGTTACGAAACATTAAAAGCGATGGACGAGGCGGCGTATGAAGAGCTCGGGAAATTAGCTGACCGGTTAGAGGCAGGTTTCCAGGAAGCTAGCGAGCAACATGGTATTCCATTACAAATTAACCGTGTCGGTTCTATGGTTGGTGTATTCTTTACAGCTGAAGAAGTCATCAACTTTGAAACAGCACAAACTTCTGATTTAGATCGTTTCGCGGCTTATTATCGCGGCATGATTGAAGAAGGAATTTTCCTGCCACCATCCCAATTTGAAGGACTATTCCTATCAACTGCACATACGATGGAACACATTGAAAAAACAATCCAAGCAGTGAACCGGGTGTTTGCAAATCTAACTAAATAACTGCAATCCATTATAATCACTTTCATTCAGCGTAAGTGCAACTGTTTCCTGGAGGTCCGCAGTCCAGACACCTCTCGCTTTCCGCAGGCGGCTGGTGAGCCTCCTCGGGCTGGCGCCCTGCGGGGTCTCACCTATGCCTATCCTCCTGCTGGAGTCTCGAGGTGTCTGGACTGCTCCGAGGAAAGGCCAAATTCGGAGCAATACTTTTCATTTTAGTAAGAGAGCACCTATCATGGTGGGATTTTTTCCATTAATAATAATCCTCTCTACCAGTTCAGTTGCCCGGTGGACGGTGACTCCTGCGGGAATAGCGCGAGTCCGGAGACCCCTTAGTGCTCAGCCCGAGGCAGACTAAGTACGCCACGTCCTGTGGCAACGTCTGCATTAGCATGTCCTGTGCGTTGAGGCTTCTGCTGTGCCCGTGGAAAGCATCCGTCCGCCGGGCAACTGAACGACGATTAGAGATCTAACCAAGAGAATGCGCTAAACACTTACGCTGATTGAAGGCAATTGGCACTTTATTTAATAAACACTTTGGTTTTTTGGTTCGAAAATTAAGTCATAACCTTTGAAGACCTGATACACGGGGATTAATCCTCCAGCTGTATCAGGTTTTTTTCATGCATATCTCCTTTTATCCATTCATATAGATAGTGTATACACAGGGTTTAACTGTATAGGCAATGGAGAAGGGAGGAGTTATTTTGTCTTCTGCTAATCAAAATTTTCAATTTGAATTACAAGAAACATTATATTTTGACCGAGGCGATGAAGTACTCGAATTAATAGGCGTTTCACTTAATCCGGAAATAACGATTCAACCATATGATACGTACGTGTCCATCCGGGGCGAGATTGAACTGCGGGGAGAATATATGCGCGATGAACAACGGATAGACGAAACAGATCACCCTGCACTAGATGAGCTTGATGATTTGGATGCGAGAAGGTTTGTGGAAAAAGTAGAGAGTAAAGAAGATAATATGGCTGAATTTTATCATCGTTTTCCTGTAGATATTTCCGTTCCGGAATACCGGATTGAGAACATGGATGATATTAGAATAGAAATTATTAACTTTGATTATGAATTACCGGCAAATTCAAAATTACAGCTTACTGCAGTAGCGGAAATTCAAGGAATTAAAGCGGAAGTCGATTTATGGCAAGAACGAGAAACAGAGGAAAGGAAAGTAGAGTCGGAAGAGGACGAAGAACCAGACTCATTCACATTTGAAGTGGAAAGAGAAGAGGTTGTTGCAGAAGAGGAAAGGACCAAGGAAGTAGCAGAGGAGTTGGAGCAAGAGGAAGAAACGGAAGTGGAAGAGGTAATAGATGTAAATGAAGTACGGGAACCGGAACCGGAAACGGAAGAAGTGCAAGAAAATGAACTGATAATCCGTGCGAAGGAAGAAGAGGAAGTAGAAGAAGATGGAAAGACGGATGAAGTTGTAAATGATGTTAGTTATTTAAAAGACATATTCCGCCATGAAGAGGAAGAAAGCTATGCAAAAATGCGTATTTGCATTGCGCAAGAAGACGATACGATCGAATCAATCGCGGAAAGATTTCAAGTTAGTGCCCTGCAGTTAATCAAACAAAATAAACTTGATGAAGACTTTGATATTAGCGAGGGACAGTTACTGTATATCCCGAAGAAATGAAATAATCCCCTTGTGAATGGAAGCAAGGGGTTTTCCTATGTTAAGCATTCCGGAGGTTATCAGGATGGAGAAACAAGCTGAAATTCTTAAAGCCTATAATATATATCCTCAGGCAATTGTCGCTGTTACGGACCGGCTGCATAAAGTAAAGGCAGGCGGAAAAGAATATGCATTAAAACGGAGCAGGTTAGATAAACAATCCATAGAAAATTGGGTGTCCGTCTACACCCGCGCAAATCAGGAAAACCTCCATGAAATTATCCCTGTTTATTTAACCCGGAATCGGGAAATGTATGTTGAATTTGCAGGTGAGTTTTATTACCTGACACCTTGGATAGAGACAAATACTAGATTTATTGGTGAAAATCGCATCCAGTCCATCTATAGGCAAATCGGTAGAATTCATGTTCAAACGAAAAATCTGTACCGATTAAACAAGGATGAATTGACGAATCGTTTTCAAACATATCAAGGAAACTGTACAAAAGATGAAACTCGGCTACTTGCGTGGATAGAAATCATCGAACAAAAACATTATCCATCTCCCTTTGAACTGCAAGTATTAACCCATTATCGTGATATACGATTCTCCCTTTTCCGCTCCCGTCAACTAGTAGATGAAATCCTTTCCCTCGCGGAGGAGGAATCGAGTTGGGGAATCAGTCTGAATCATGGTAATTTACAAGCCGGCCATATATTTGATCATTATTTTATTAATTGGGAAAGCGCCTGTTATAAACATGCAGTCTTTGATTTAATGGACTTGTTCCGTTACGGAGCAATCCATGAGCCTCAGTTGAAGAGCCACTTTCTGAAAAATTTCTCCACCTATATGGAAGAGAATCCGTTAACTTCCTTGGAACAAGCTTTACTCAGCCTATATTTGCTGAACAGTGAAGAATATTTACGCTTAGTCGAGCAATACCATACAACCAATGAAACTAATATTTCCCATATACAGTTGTCTATTGAACTTGAACAGATTTATCGCCGATTAATCTTCGGGTTGAGTTTCCAAGAAATGCTTGAACAAAGGGCAAGGAAAGCCGATTAAAACCATTCCAAGTAAAAAGCAATATAGAGAAATACGAAAACACCTAGTAAAAATACATCTAAAGTTGTCGGAAGTATAATCGTACGGAGAAGCTGATATACTAATAACGGCGCCATCGCTTTTTCTAAAACGAACAAGCATTGCCTCGCCCATGGAGGCAGGCGATAACGATAATACCGACCCATACCATTCACCTCATTATAAATGATGAAGTACCATGCTTTATCGTATGTTGTAGCCACGTTTTTGTTCCGGTTAGAGTTGACGTTTTTAAGTGAAGTGTATACAATATAAGGTAATTAAAATATAATGATGCAAATGATTGGGAAGAGTACAGGATGAACGCCTACAGGAAGGGAAATGATTTGCTGAGAATTTCCTAGGAAGGTTGTGCTGGAAGGTCGCCCTTGATGCAGCTGCTTCGAATTACAGTAGAGGCACGCCGGCTATGCGCCGATATCTGTCGATGAGTGTACAAATATTTATTTGTAAACAAAGGTGGTACCACGGAAGTTAACTCTTTTCGTCCTTTTTTGAAGGATGGAAAGGGTTTTTTAATTGTTAAAACTAAAGGAGGGTGATCGGTAATGTCGGATAAAAAAGTAACATTGCCATCAAAATATAATCCAAATGAAGTAGAAGCGGGTCGTTATCAATTTTGGCTGGAGGGGAAATTCTTTGAAGCCCCGAATGATCCGAAGAAAGAGCCTTATTCTATCGTTATTCCGCCGCCAAACGTAACGGGCAGGCTGCACCTAGGGCACGCTTGGGATACGACAATGCAAGACACGATTATCCGTATGAAGCGAATGCAAGGATATGATGTTCTCTGGCTTCCAGGGATGGACCATGCAGGAATTGCAACCCAGGCAAAAGTTGAAGGTGAATTGAAAAAGATGGGAACGAACCGTTATGAGCTTGGACGGGAAAAGTTCCTTGAGAAATCTTGGGAATGGAAGGAAGAGTATGCTTCTTTCATCCGTTCACAATGGGAAAAGCTTGGCTTAAGTGTTGATTACTCGAGAGAACGATTTACGCTTGATGAAGGATTGTCCGATGCGGTTAAAGAGGTTTTCGTCAAGCTTTATGAGAAAGGACTCATCTACCGTGGCGAATACATTATCAACTGGGATCCGCAAACAAAAACAGCTCTCTCCGATATTGAAGTAATTCATGAAGAGGTCGAAGGGAAATTTTACCACTTTAAATATCCAATCAAAGATAGTGATGAGTTTATCGAGATTGCTACAACACGTCCGGAAACGATGCTTGGAGATACGGCGGTAGCTGTTCATCCGGATGATGAAAGGTACCAACATCTTATTGGGAAAACGGTAATTTTGCCACTTGTCGGTAGAGAAATCGAAATCGTTGCAGATGATTATGTTGATATGGAACTAGGTTCTGGTGCGGTAAAAATAACACCGGCCCATGATCCGAATGACTTTGAGATTGGTAATCGTCATAACTTGGAAAGAGTTCTTGTTATGAATGAAGACGGCACGATGAATGAAAACGCTGGTAAATATGAAGGTATGGACCGGTTTGAATGCCGTGAACAGATTGTAAAAGATCTAGAAGAAATCGGTGCCCTTCTGAAGATTGAGGAAAGGGTCCACCAGGTTGGCCACTCGGAACGAAGCGGTGCAGTTGTGGAACCGTACTTATCGACCCAATGGTTTGTAAAAATGAAGCCACTTGCTGATGCTGCAGTTGCGCTACAAGAGAGTGATGATAAAGTCAATTTCTTCCCAGAAAGGTTCGAACGGACGTACCTCCACTGGATGGAAAACATTCGTGATTGGGTAATTTCACGACAGTTATGGTGGGGCCACCGGATACCGGCCTGGTACCATAAAGAAACAGGAGAAATCTATGTAGGAAGAGAAGCCCCTCGTGACCATGAGAATTGGGAACAGGATGAAGATGTACTTGATACATGGTTCTCCTCCGCCCTTTGGCCGTTCTCTACGATGGGCTGGCCGGATACGGAAGCGGCTGATTTCAAACGTTACTTCCCGACTAAAGCACTCGTAACTGGCTACGACATCATCTTTTTCTGGGTAGCGCGGATGATTTTCCAGTCGAAGGAATTTACAGGGGAAAAGCCATTTGAAGATGTGCTCATTCATGGATTAATCCGTGATGCAGAGGGAAGGAAAATGAGTAAATCTCTTGGAAATGGTGTTGACCCGATGGATGTTATCGATAAATACGGGGCAGACTCCCTTCGTTACTTCTTGTTAACTGGCTCAACGCCTGGACAGGATTTACGATTCCACTGGGAAAAGGTTGAATCAACTTGGAATTTCGCGAATAAAATCTGGAACGCTTCCCGATTTGTCTTAATGAACTTAGAGGATTTCAACTATGATGATATTGATTTGTCTGGAGATCTTTCAGTTGCTGATAAATGGATCTTGACAAGATTGAACGAGACGATTGATCAAGTAACGAAGAATACGGATAAATATGAATTTGGGGAAGCGGGTCGTCAGTTATATAACTTTATTTGGGATGAGTTCTGTGACTGGTATATTGAAATGGCGAAACTGCCACTTTATAGTGATGATGCCGCCAAGAAGAAAACGACGCAATCTGTATTAGCTTATGTGCTTGACCAGACGATGCGTTTGTTGCACCCGTTTATGCCGTTTATTACAGAAGAAATTTGGCAGCAACTGCCACATGCTGGAGAATCCATTACCATTGCCAGCTGGCCACAAGTGAAACAGGAATTACATGATGAACTGGCTGTTAAAGAAATGTCTCGTCTTATGGCCATCATCAAGTCAGTTCGTAATATCAGAGCTGAAGTTGATACACCAATGTCGAAGAAGATCAATATGCTAATTGAGGCGGAGAACGAACAAATTGTCTCTGAACTTGAGCGAAATCGAGCATATGTGGAGCGTTTCTGTAATACGGAAAAATTAGAAATTGCCGCTAAGCTACAAGTTCCAGATAAAGCAATGACAGCCGTTGTGACAGGAGCAGAGATTTTCCTGCCGCTGGAAGGTCTAATCGATATTGATAAAGAATTGGAACGTCTGGAAAAGGAATTGGAAAAATGGACTCAAGAAGTAGATAGAGTTAAGAAGAAATTATCTAATGAAGGCTTTGTGAGTAAAGCTCCAGAATCTCTAGTTGAATCGGAAAGACAGAAGGAAAGAGATTACTTGGAAAAACAGGCAAAAGTAAAAGCAAGACTGGAAGAATTAAAAGGTTAGGAAAAAAAGAAGCAGCTGGAGGCTCAACTCATTGAACCCCAGCTGTTTTTTTGTTCCCCTTTATAATTTATTTAAAATATATTCCATCATGTAATCTGCAGCATTGATGCCAGTACATTCATATAAATTCCGGATATGTGCGTTGGAGTTTATTTCACATACGATTGGCTGATTTCTATCACCATTCAATAAATCAACTCCGGCAAAATCAGCATCGATTGCTTTCGCCGCCTTCACTGCTAGTTCTTCTTCTTCTTGAGATGGTGTATAAGCTTCCATTCGGCCTCCCGCCGTAATATTAGCCCGGAAATCGTCTGCAGACCTCCTTTTCATTCCAGCAACGACTTTGTCACCTACAACTTGCAAACGAATATCCACTCCATAACTCGTGTGGACAAATTCCTGGAAGACAAATGGCTTATTGCCGATTAACTGAAGTTTTTTATCGAGTTCCTGTTTATTTTTAACAAGATATACTTGCTCACCGAAGGAACCGAATGCTTCTTTCATTACGAGAGGAAATCCGAGTTCCTTAATTGCCTTATCTATAATCCGTTCGTCAAAACTCCCTGTGTGGAAGATTTTTGGAGCGATAATTGTTTTCGGAATTGGCAGCTGTAATTTGGAAAGTTTTTGATACGTTGCAATTTTATCATCACTCACAGCAATCGCTTTTGCCTGATTAAATACAGGAACACCAAGGTATTCCAATTGCTTCGCTAAATAAATATCCTTATCTGTAAATACTACATAATCAGGGAGGGAGGTTTCCGATAATAAACCAAGGCTTGAGGTTGTAAGCAGACTTAGTAAATCATTATTTTTAATAATTTCAGCCTTACTATTTAATGTCCTTGCAGCTGTTTGAATCATTTCCGCGAAATCAAGAAATTTATTTCCTGGCAAGTTGCCGTTATAGATGATCCATCCGGTTCGTTTCAACTTTCATTTTCCTTTCTGCTATAATTAACTTACGATCAATCGAGGAAAGCGGTGTTATCATGTTTTCTACTATACAAGAGGTGGAAGTGTTTTTCAATGAACGAAAAAAATTGGGGATGAAACCAGGTCTTGAGCGGATTACTGGATTGCTCAATCGTTTAAATAACCCAGAAAAACATTTCAAAGCGATTCACATTGCCGGTACGAACGGTAAAGGATCGACATTGCATTTTATTAAAGCCGCCCTGATGGCAAACGGCTATGAGGTTGGGGTTTTTACATCACCGAGCTTCACGGGCTTAGGAGGCCACATTTTTTTAAACGATCAACAACTATCTGAACAAGCATTACTTGAATGGATGAATCGCCTTTTCCCGCATATTAGGGAAATGGATAAGGCGAATCTTGCACCGACAGAGTTTGAAATACTTACTGCTCTGGCGTTTTCTTTTTTTGCGGAAAATGGAGAAATTGTTCTCATTGAGACGGGAATGGGTGGGCGATTCGACACAACGAACGTCTTGCAGCCGATTCTGTCGATTATTACATCGATTGCTCTTGACCACACGGATTATTTAGGGGGAAGTGAGGAGGAAATTGCTTGGCACAAGGCTGGAATTATTAAAAAGGCGATACCGGTTATCATTGGTAATGTGAGTGAGGAAGCTTTTGCTGTAATTAAAGAAGAGGCCCGGCATAAACATGCTCCCTATTATAGGCTTGGGATCGATTTTAATCGCAGCCAGCTTAATCTGCAAATGAAAGGTGAACACCAGCTTGATAATGTCAGTCTTGCGATTCAAGCGGTACTTATTTTAAAGGGAAATGGCTTTGAAATGGATGTAGAAAAAGGGATCCACCAGATGGAAAAGACGATGCTTCCTGGCCGGTTTGAACAGATTCAAAGTAACCCAACGATTATCCTTGACGCCGCTCATAATCCGGACGGGATAAAGGCTTTTGTTCAGACTGCCAATGAATTATTCCCAGATGCGGAGAGACATGTGATTGTTGCCATGTTTCGTGATAAGGCAACGGAAGAGATGCTGGACTTACTAACAGAACAATTTGATCATGTCACCCTTACTTCCTTCGATCATCCGCGGGCATGGAACCTTGATGAATTCCAAGGAAATACCTCGGTCGATCAAATAGATTCTGACTATCAAGCAGTTCTCGAACGTACTTTACAAAGTGATAGCGTATATTTTATTACCGGCTCTCTTCATTTTATAACAGAGATACGTCACTATTTATTGAATCAACGTAAAAAGTTGTAGAAAACTTTTACAATTCACCTGACAAATTTCTTCTAGTTTTTCATTCTGGATATGGTAGAGTAATGCAAAGGAATTCTAGCAGGGAGTGACGAGATGTCAGATAATAAATATACGGATGATCGGTTTATTGAGGATGGCAGCGCAGTAAAGAAGAAAGTGGAAAATGAGTTTACACCTGTCCATTATCATCCAAAAAAAGTAAAGGATAATAGTTGGCTTGCACCTGTTTTCCTGACCATTCTATCAGCCGGTGTGATTGGTACAGTGTTAGGAATATTTATTATCAATTTATTTACCGGTATCGAAAACGAGCAGACGGGTGAGGATCCGAGTCCCTCTACAGCAGTCACCGCTCAAGGAACGGACAATCAAGTAAAAGCGGAGCAACAATTGCCGACACTTGCTGCATACGTTCTCCAAGCTGGTTTATTTGAGGAAAAAGCAAATGCAGAGGAATGGCAGCAATCCTATATGTCAGCAGGAGAACCAGCATTCATTTGGGAACGAGACGGTCAATACTTTTTATTGATTGGGATTTCCCATACAGAGGAACAAGCTAAACAAAGGGCGATGGAGTTACAAGGTGAAGGATTCGATGTGTTCGTCAAAGAGTGGCAAACAAATGAAAAAGAGCTGAAACTAACAGAAGGTGCGTCTGAATGGGTTGAACAGCTTGGGCAAGTATGGGAGGAAGCATTAACTGCCAAAGAAAACACTCCCCTCGTGAACCATTTGGAACAAGCACCGAAAGCAGATGAATTAGGGAATCTCGTTGAAATTTTGAGTGAACAGACAGAAAATATTGAAGTTTACCTTCTGCAAGTCATGCAAGCTTATGATAATTTATAACTTGTCTGTTTTAGAATTATCAACAGATAAAACCACCTGATAAGGAGAATATCCTCGGGTGGTTTTTGTATTTTCACTTAGAAAACAGTCTATAAAAAAGGGATACGGGAAGTTGAGTTTTCCTTGCGAAGTTCGTAAAGTAAGAGCAAGAAAGGAGGTTGTAGGAATGCAAATCATGATTAAAGATGTACCGAAAGAGGATAGACCGAGGGAACGTGCTATTAGACTTGGAGCAAGTCATCTGACCAATCAGGAAATCTTAGCAATCCTGCTCGGTAGCGGCACGAAACTAGAGTCTGTCACGATGCTCGCCAATCGGGTCCTTATGCATTTTGAAGGGTTAAAATTATTACACGATGCCACATTTGAAGAATTGACAGCGATTAAAGGAATCGGTCATGCAAAAGGAGTGCAGATCCTTGCTGCAATTGAACTTGGAAAAAGAATGAGTCAGTATAATCCGGATGATAAATACGTGATCCGTTCACCCGACGACGGAGCAAATTATGTCATGGAAGAGATGCGCTTATTGAAGCAGGAACATTTCGTCGTTCTGTTCCTGGACACCAAGAACCACGTTATTCACAGGCAAACCATTTTTGTCGGAAGCCTCAATGCTTCGATTGTCCACCCGCGCGAGGTCTTCCGTGAAGCCGCAAAGCGTTCAGCTGCTTCGATAATTCTGACACACAATCATCCTTCAGGGGATCCCTCACCATCTCAAGAAGATATCCATGTGACGAGACGCTTAGTCGAGGCTGGGAAAATAATGGGAATAGAAGTACTCGATCATTTAATCATTGGAAATCGTAAATTTGTGTCATTGAAGGAAAAAGGGTATCTGTAACAATATAAGACTATCTATTTTATCATTTATTTCGTATAATATTATAGGAATTGTTTTATCAAGCGCCATTTTTCTGCTAACAATTGAAAGTGGCGCTTCTTAATCTTGAAAAAGGATAAAATGAATGTTTGCAACAGGTTTAAGAAATAGATATAGTTAACTACATATAAGAAATTCGTGAACGGAGAGGGAGATTGGATTGGCAAAGTTTAGTTTTTCGCAGGATTTTGGTATCGATTTAGGTACTGCAAATACATTGGTGTTCGTTAAAGGTAAAGGAGTAGTTGTGCGGGAGCCGTCCGTTGTTGCCAAAAATTTGGAAACAGGTAATATCGAAGCGGTTGGAAGTCATGCAAGAAATATGATTGGTCGTACGCCAGGAAACATAACAGTTATTCGTCCGATGAAAGATGGGGTTATTGCGGATTATGACACGACGGCAGCGATGATGAATTATTATATTAAGAAGGCAATGCGTGGTCGTTCCATTTTTGCAAAGAAACCGAACGTAATGATTTGTGTTCCTTCCGGGATTACAATGGTGGAAGAACGTGCGGTAATTGATGCGACTAAACAAGCTGGCGCCCGCGAGGCGTTTGCAATCTCTGAACCATTTGCTGCTGCTATCGGTGCTGGTCTTCCTGTTTGGGAGCCTACAGGCAGTATGATAGTCGATATTGGCGGGGGAACAACAGAAGTTGCGGTAATCTCCCTTGGCGGCGTTGTTACAAGCCGTTCAATCCGTGTAGCCGGTGATAATATGGATGATGCGATTATTAATTATATCCGCAAAGAATATAGCTTGTTAATTGGAGAACGTTCAGCGGAGTCAATGAAATTAGATATTGGAACGGCAGGAGAAGTAACCGAAGACAGCGAATTGGATATTAGAGGAAGAGATTTGCTGACTGGCCTGCCGAAAACAATTTCAGTAACTGCGAAAGAAGTATCTTCTGCTTTAAATGAAACAGTGGATGCAATTGTTGAAGCAGTGAAGAACACACTTGAAAAAACACCGCCAGAACTTGCTGCAGATATTATGGATCGCGGTATTGTACTGACAGGCGGTGGCGCGATGCTCAAAAATATAGACCAAGTAATAAGTGATGAAACGAAAATACCGGTTTTCATTGCGGATGAGCCACTAGAAAGCGTGGCAGTAGGAACAGGGAAGTCAATTGACTATATCCAGCATTTCCGAAATACAAATGTTTCAACTCTATCTTCAAATAATTAAGTAGGTGTTTTCATGCGTTTTTTTAGGAATAAACGACTTTTTATCTTTCTGATTGGTTTTATCTTACTCGTCGTGCTTGTTGGTTACACCTTCAAAGACCGGATAAATGTTACCTTTGCAGAAGAATTTATAAACGATGCGATTGGCTGGGTGCAATATGTGATCCACACACCAGTCAATTTTACAACAGATGTCTTTACAAATATTAAAGATTTCCGCAACACATATGAAGAAAATCAGGTACTGAAAGAACAACTTAGCCAGTACCGCTCACTCATTTACGAAGTTCAGGAAGTTAATAAAGAAAATGAAGAATTACGTGATGTGCTCGATTTGATGGAATCTGATTCAATTCGCAGTCATGAGGCAATTCAGGCAATCGTTATTGCCCGCTCTCCCGAAAGATGGCTTGAACAGGTAACAATCAATAAAGGTAAAAATCACGGTGTCAAAGCAAATATGTTAGTTATGACGGCAGATGGGATGATTGGAAAGGTTCAGTCAGCCAATGAGCATACTGCTAGAGTAAAATTGTTAACCGGATTTGATCAATTTAATCGGATATCTGCAATGGTTTCCCGTGATAAGGGACGCAATATATTCGGTATGATCGAAGGGTTTGATGAGGAGACGAATTCATTACTCTTCCGCATCATTGAAGAATCGGAGCAAGACATAGAGGAAGATGACCTTGTCGTATCTTCTGGTATGGGGGGCGTATTTCCAGCGGGAGTTCCGATTGGTACAGTAAAGGAAGTGACATCAGATCAATACGGTTTAACCCAGATTGCTCTTGTTGAGCCGTCTTCCGATATGTATGATATTAATCATGTCATCGTACTTGACCGTGCAGTTGACCAAGTTGATGAATCTAGTGAGGCAGATGATGGAGAAGAGGAGGACAATGAAGAATGAAAAAGGCCTACTTACCACTCATTCTACTTGTTCTTGTAATTATTGAGGGTTTGGCAATCAACCTTCTACCAAAAGAAATAGCATTAAGTGATTATTTAATTATCGCTCACTGGGTTCTAGCTTTTCTTGTTTACATTGCTGTTTACTACGATGTGGAAGATACATATTATTCCATTGTATATGCCTTTATGTTTGGGCTATTAATTGATGTTGTCTATGCAGGTGTTCTTGGTGTTTATATGTTTTCCTATGGGATCGCAATCTACGCTGTACACGGTCTCCAGAAAATATTGCATCGTAATTTTTACGTCTTGCTTCTACTATGTGTTACGGCAATTGCACTTGCTGATGGCTTAATTTACTTGATGTATACCGTTATTGGTGTGACAGATATGATTTGGTCGGATTATTTACTTAGAAGATTACTGCCGACAATACTTGCTAATCTGTTATTTTTACTACTTCTATTTCCTTTACTTAAGAAACGAATTGTTCGCTGGAGTGAGGAACAATTGGATCACGGAAATTAAAAAGTAGAGGATATTTAGGGCTTTTTTGGAAGAGGTGACGAAATTTGCATGAAAAGAAACCAATAATCACGATAAAAGGGAACAGGGAAGGCCTTACATTAATGATTGATGATGAAGTGCCTTTTGATGAAGCCCTTGTCGAATTAAAAGATAAATTACAATCGACTCAACAAAATAAAAATGAACCGGTTGTTTCTGTGAAAGTACAATCTGGCAATCGTTTTGTAGACGAAGAAAAGCAGTATAAGTTACGGGATATGATTGAAGGGGATAATCATTTTAAAGTAACAGCAATTGAAACAAATGTTGTTCACCGTGATGAAGCGCTGCGCTGGAAAGAGGAGAGTGAAATTAAGACGATCCACCGGATTATTCGTTCTGGACAAGTCTTAAAAGTAACTGGCGATCTCCTGCTTATTGGTGATGTAAATCCGGGTGGTAAGGTTATGGCCACTGGTAATATTTATGTTTTAGGTAATTTATTCGGGATTGCCCATGCTGGTTATAAAGGTGATCGCAGTACGTTTATTGCAGCATCTTATATGAAGCCAACTCAGTTGCGGATTGCTGACTATATTAGCCGCGCGCCAGACTATGAAGCGGATGGTGTCTATATGGAGTGTGGCATAATTGATGAAAATGAAGATAAAATCATCATTGATTCGTTAAAGCTTCTTTCACGGAAACGAAATGAAATAAGCGGATTCGAAAGGAGAATGCAAAATGGGTGAAGCTATTGTAATTACTTCTGGTAAAGGTGGCGTAGGAAAAACAACAACGACCGCTAATATAGGTACAGCATTAGCTTTAATGGAGAAAAAAGTCTGTCTGGTGGATACAGATATAGGCTTAAGAAATCTTGATGTGATTATGGGACTTGAAAATCGGATTATCTATGACATTGTGGATGTCGTTGAGGAACGCTGCCGGTTAAATCAAGCATTGATTCGCGATAAACGCTTCGACTCTTTGGTTCTTCTCCCAGCTGCACAAACCAGTGATAAATCTGCGGTTACTGTTGAAGGTATGAAAAAAATCGTTGCTGAATTGAAGCAAGAATATGATTATATCATTATTGATTGCCCTGCAGGAATTGAGCAGGGATTTCAAAATGCTATTGCGGGAGCAGATCGGGCTATTGTCGTAACGAACCCCGAGAAATCAAGTGTACGTGATGCTGATCGCATCATAGGCCTCTTGGAACAGGAAGAAATGACGGAAGCTCCTCGTCTTATTATCAACCGGATCCGGAATCATATGATGCAAAGTGGCGACATTATGGAAGTGGATGAGATCGTCCAGTTATTGGCGATTGATTTAATTGGTATTGTGATCGATGATGAGGAAGTCATTAAAGCTTCTAACAATGGCGAGCCTGTTGCTTTAAACCCCAACTCTAAAGCTTCCATTGCTTATCGAAATATTGCAAGAAGAATCCTTGGAGAAAATGTGCCGCTACAATCTTTAGAAGAAGATAAAGGCATCTTCCAACGCTTCAAAAAATTCATCGGCATGCGCTCATAAAACTATAATAATATTAATCAAAACCGATACTTTTAAAAGTGTCGGTTTTTTGGTTTCTTATTTGAATCTGCAACTACTATATATCGGAGGTTAATCCCGTCGCACCAGAAATACAGTATACTTTCCGCGGGCTATTCATCCAAAACAAATTAAAATGAACAGAAACTCCTGCGGGAGGCCGGCTAAGTACGGTCACGTCCTGTGTGACCAATGCCGGCATTAGAGCCTCCTGTCCGTCGATAGGCCTCAACTATAAATCATTCATAACTCCGGACGAGCTTTCATATATTGATAAGGAAATAGCAGGAAAGACGGTGAATGGAATGAGTAGGGATATAAGAAAAGTTCGAAAAGCAATAGAACAACGTAAAAAAGAACGGAGCGTACCAAAAAAAGGAATGGAACAAGACAGTGGAATCTTTCACCAACCTGAAGAAAAACACGGATACCCACCAGAAATTAACAACTATGTTTTTAAAAAGAAAGCAGGTAAAGACCTTGTAACCGGCCTGATGATGAAAGGTATTCTGTCGGGAATTCTATTCTTTTCTGTCGCTCTTTTAATGACTACCAACCACACCTTACTTACAAAACCTCAGGAAATGGCCAATCAATTATTACGTAATGACTTCCCATTCGCTAAAGTAAACAGTTGGTACCGGGATGTATTCGGCAGTCCGTTAGCATTCTCCCCGCAATCTGTGGATCTGCCAGAGGAACACCAGGAAGCGGTTATGCCGGTAACAGGAGATATAATTGAAACCTTCCAAACGAATGGAACAGGTGTAAAGATATCCCCAGGTAAAGAAACGGATATCGTTGCACATCACGAAGGAGTTGTTGTATTTGCAGGAAAATATCCGGACACAGGCCGAACAATTGTCGTCCAACATGCTGATGGGACGTATTCTAGTTATGGTAATTTAACGGATATTGATGTGCATCTTTATCAATACGTAACGGCAAACGAGCGAATCGGTACATTCGCACCTACGGAAAGTGCTGATGCAGTTTATTTTTCTTTGGAAAAAGATAATACATTTCTAGATCCGGTCAAGGTGATAGTGGTTGATGATGGCTCGTAACCTACTTCCTCCGCTTCACATTCATCCAGTTCTAATATTATTTATCGGCATTTCTTTACTGACCGGTACTTTCGTGGAAATGATGATTATCTTTGCAATTGTGTTTATTCATGAAATGGGGCATTATTTAGCGGCGAAATTTTTCAAATGGCGGGTAAAAAGAGTGATGCTCTGGGTGTTTGGTGGAGTAATGGAGACGGAGGAGCATGGGAATCGGCGGGTGAAAGAAGAATTAATCGTTACATTGGCAGGACCAATTCAGCATATTCCAATCTACTTTGTCCTTCATGCGCTGTTTTATTTCGAATTGATTTCTGAACCGCTATTCCAAACAGCGATATGGTATAATACGGTTATACTTTTATTTAATTTATTGCCAATCTGGCCACTTGACGGCGGAAAAATTCTTTTCTATTTATTATCGGTCATCCTTCCTTTTCGGAAAGCATTGGATGCCATTTTTTTATTATCTTTGTGTTTGTGTGCTTTTCTTTCGATAGGTTATATAATTTTTTACCCATTTACGTTGACTTTTACCGCAATCATGATTTTTCTATTTCTTGAAAACAGATTAGAATGGAAACGCCGATTCTATGTATTCATGCGTTTTCTTATGGTAAGATACAGAGGGAACGAGACTGTTAAAAAAATTGAACCGTTATATTTGCCGGGTAATTTAACATTGATGGACGTATTTAATCATTTCAAAAGAGAAAGAAGACATTTGATCATTATTCCAGCAAATGAAAGATCCGTTAAGCGAATCGATGAAACAGACTGTTTACATGCCTATTTCCATGAAAAACAATATACAAAACGAATAAAAGATTTATTCTAAATGGAAACTTGACATAACTGCTTTAAATATGGTAATATCAATACGTTACTCAACGTAGCACCAGTGCTACAACCGCTCAGAACAGGTTTTAAACTTTTATGAGTGAGAGTACCTGTATGGCGAGTCTTAGTGATTAAGGAGGTGCGGATTCATGTACGCAATTATCGAAACAGGTGGTAAGCAAGTTAAAGTTCAAGAAGGTCAAGAAATTTATGTTGAAAAAATTTCTGCAGAACCAAACGAAACGGTAACATTTGACAAAGTACTCTTCGTTGGTGGAGATGACGTAAAGGTCGGAGCTCCATATGTTGACGGTGCGAACGTAACAGCTAAAGTTGAAAAGCAAGGCCGTCAAAAGAAAATTAGAGTATTCAAATACAAACGTAGAAAGAACTACCATCGTACACAAGGGCATAGACAGCCTTACACAAAATTAGTAATTGAAAAAATCAATGCTTAAAGGTCGGTTCAAGTGATTCAAATAACTGTTGAACGTAAGAAAGATTTATTGCACTCCATTGAACTTTCTGGACATGCTGAAAGTGGACCATATGGCTATGACCTCGTCTGCGCGGCTGTTTCCGGAGTGTCGATTGGGGCAGTAAACGCAGTCTTCGAATTAACTGATACGGATATTGACATTAAGCAGGGAGGAGAAGGTGGTTATTTAAAAATCACTTTCCCTTCCCTCTATATTGAAGACGAATTGGAAAAGGCACAACTTCTTCTTGAAGGAATGCTTGTTTCCTTAAAATCCATTGAAATGGAATACGGTGAATTTATACGAATTCAGGAAACATAAGGAGGTGCACGACATGCTACGTTTAGATTTACAGTTCTTTGCTCAGAAAAAAGGTGCAGGTAGTACTCGTAACGGACGTGATTCACATTCAAAACGTCTAGGCGCAAAACGTGCGGATGGCCAGTTTGTAACAGGTGGTTCCATTCTATACCGTCAACGCGGTACAAAAGTTTACCCGGGTGATAACGTTGGCCTTGGTTCAGATGATACACTATTTGCAAAAGTGGATGGTGTTGTTAAGTTCGAACGCTATGGTCGCGACCGTAAGAAAGTAAGTGTTTATCCGGAAGCTCAAGAAGCATAAAAGATAAATAGCGAACTCCAGCCAAATTTCGGCTGGAGTTTTTTACTACCTACATAGGAACCTATAAATTTAAAATGCTGTAGATAAACTGAAACTTCATTCATTGGGGAATTCCTTCCCTCCCCAATGAATGTTAGTTGAACAGAATCAAGGATTTAGCGACAAGAAAGACCTCGTGCTTTTAACCTTTCCCGTCTTTATTATATTTGATGAAGTATTCATTCGTTTCTGCTATACTTTCTATATCAATGGGAGGTACACTTATGGAAGCAAAAGAGGTAGTTAGTATCATTCAATCGTATCGTCATGATTTGCTGAACGATCTGCAGATTATTCAGGGATATGTTAAATTAGGTAAGATGGAAAAAGTGGACGACAATCTGAATAAACTCTTCGCATTTTTCCATAAGGAAAGGAAATTACTGAATCTGAATATCCCGCATGTTGTTATCTGGTTTTTGGAATTCAGGATGAAGTACAATCAATTCAAGCTAGATTATTCGATCCGAGTTGATGATATAAAATTAACAGATACAGATCTGTATATTAAAGAGAAACTGGATCAAATTATTCAAGATATAGAACAAAGAGCCGATGACGAAAACGTTTATACCATTCACGTGGATTTTACAGAAAATGAAAAAGGCTGTACTATAAATGTTTCCATCGATTTGAAAGAGAGAAGTGCGGAAGATAATATTCCCCCTTCAGAAGATATTTACATAAAACAAACACCGGAAAAACGGATCTATAGTTTTGACGTGTTTGCAAGTTAAGAGGTGATAGTATGTTCGTCGATCAGGCTAAAGTATATGTGAAAGCAGGAGACGGTGGAAATGGTCTCGTTGCCTTCCGCAGGGAAAAGTTTGTTCCAATGGGAGGACCAGCCGGCGGTGATGGCGGTAATGGAGCAGATGTAATTTTTGAAGTTGATGAAGGTTTGAACACACTGATGGATTTCCGTTATAATCGTCACTTTAAAGCAAAACGCGGCGAAAACGGAATGAGTAAATCAATGCATGGAAAAAATGCTGAAGCCCTTGTCTTAAGTGTGCCGCCTGGAACGGTTGTTATTGATGAAGAAACAGAAGAAGTAATTGCAGATTTAACTGAACATAAACAACGGGCCGTCATTGTCAAGGGTGGAAGAGGCGGACGAGGGAATGTTCGCTTTGCGAGTCCCAAAAACCCCGCACCGGAAATTGCGGAAAACGGGGAACCTGGTGAGGAGAAAAATATCCGTATTGAACTTAAAGTAATCGCGGATGTTGGACTAGTTGGTTTCCCGAGTGTTGGTAAATCAACATTGCTATCTGTCGTAAGTGCAGCAAAACCTAAAATTGCCGATTACCATTTTACAACTTTGGCCCCGAATTTAGGAGTAGTCGATACAGGAGATGGTCGCAGTTTTGTTATGGCAGATTTGCCAGGTTTAATTGAAGGAGCGAGTGAAGGAGTAGGTCTCGGTTTTCAATTCCTCCGTCATGTCGAGCGGACAAGGCTCATCGTTCATGTCATTGATATGGCTGCATTAGACGGGCGTGATCCCTATGAGGATTATGTTACGATTAATGAAGAGCTTGCGTCTTATAACGAACGGCTTAAGAATTTGCCTCAGATAATTGTAGCGAATAAAATGGAGATGCCGGAAGCACAGGAAAATCTTGTCGACTTCAAGGAGAAGCTAGGGGAAGATATACGTATTTTCGAGGTTTCAGCAATCACAAAACAAGGTTTGAAAGAGCTAATTTATGAAATTGCTGACGGACTTGATAAAATTCCGAAGAGAGAACCTGATAAGACTGAGAGAGAGGAAACGGTTGTCTATCGTCATCATAAAAAAGCGGATGATTTTCATATTACACGTAACCCGGATGGTTCTTTCGTTCTTCACGGGGAAAAATTGGAACGATTATTTAAAATGACTGATTTTACTCGCGAGGAATCGCAGCAGCGCTTCGCCCGTCAGTTAAGAGGAATGGGTGTAGATAATGCGCTTAGAGAACGGGGAGCAAAGGACGGAGACACGATCCATTTGCTTGATTTGGAATTTGAATTTATAGAATAGATTTGTTTTTGGGGGGACCATTTTGACGACGATTGGATATTTAGGACCAAAGGGAACATTTACGAAATTAGCGGTGGATACAACATTCAATAATGAGGACAAAGTCAGTTATTCAACGATCCCTGAATGTATTGATGCAGTAGCAAATGATGAGATTGACATAGCGGTAGTACCGATAGAGAATGCGATTGAGGGAACTGTGCAGTTGACTGTAGATTATTTAATTCATGAAGTCACTTTACCGGTTGTGGCAGAAGTTGTTGTACCAATTCAACAACATTTACTCGTAAGACCGGATTTTGGTGGAAACGTATCGCAAATTACGGAAATTCATTCCCATAGTCATGCGATCGCTCAGTGCCATCGTTATCTTCATAAAAACTTAACTACAGCAAAGTTTTCGTATACGACCTCTACCGGTCGAGCGGCAGAAATTGTCGCTGAAAGTACAGAACCAATTGCTGCGATTGGAAACAGTTTGGCAGCTGAAGAATATGGTTTACAGATTTTCGCGGAAAATATTCACGATTATGCCAATAATCATACGCGATTTATCGTATTGGCAAAAAATAAAGCAATAGTAAATGTGAAGCATCCGGTTCAATTGGAGAAAACGACGTTGAAGATTACGTTACCTAGTGATCAACCAGGTGCCCTACATCAGATTCTCTCCGCTTTTGCTTGGAGGAAGATGAATTTGTCAAAAATTGAATCCCGTCCGACAAAAACAGGATTAGGAAATTACTTCTTTATCATTGACGTCAACCAAGCTTATGATGATGCACTGTTCCCTGGGGTGAAAGGAGAACTCGAAGCGCTTGGCTGTGAGGTGAATGTATTAGGTACCTATCCGGTATATCACATGAATCTATAATAACGCAGAGGCTAGGAAGATAAATTTTCTCTTAGCTTCTTTTTTGTGTTCCTTCCGGGTTAACTTTTGAGATTACGTTGCATATGTTGATATAGAGTAATTAGCCTAGATTGTTAACTAGAAAGGAAGGATCTTTTTGAAAATACACATTGTCCAAAAAGGAGACACGTTATGGGAGATTGCGAAGAAGTATCATGTGGATTTTGAAGAGTTAAAAGAACTGAATTCACATTTAGCAACCCCTGATATGATCATGCCCGGGATGAAAATAAGGATACCGACCCATTCCAAAAAGGTGACTCATGGAGATAAAACAAAAACGTTACCAAAAGCTGAAAAGAAACATGTTCCTGCTCCGAAAAAAGAAGTTAAGAAAGAAAAACCAATGACAGAGCTACCAAAAATGCCGACATTTCCATTTGAACCGGAGAAAATGTTACCAACTCTTGAGAAAAAGCACAAAGAGCATCCAGCACAAATTCATCCAGAACTTCCGAAAACTAGTAAAAAGAAAGAAAAACCAAAAGCTAAAGAACATGTAAAACCGAAACAAGAAAAACAAGAAAAAAAAGTAATGCCAAAAACACAGCCCGCGCACCCACCAATGCAGCCGCCTATGCACCAGCCAATAATGCCGCCGATGGAACAACCATGTTTCGTGCAACCACAAATGATGCCAATGTTTACTTATCCTTGTTCAGGATATATGCCAATGCCGCATGTACCAAGTAGTTGTGGTTGTGGCTGTGGCGGGGGACTTGGACATCAGTCGTTCCATCATGGTGGGGGATATGGACATCAATCGTTCCATCATGGCGGGCATGACCCGATGTTTATGCCTATGCAAATGCATACGCAAATGCCGATGCAAATGCAGATGCAGCACCAACCTCAAGTATTTCCTGGTATGATGCATCAACAGCAATTCCCATCAGAAGATATGTATCAAGGAGTAAACACAAATAACATGCAGATGTTTCCAGAACCAGCTTCAGGGTTAAGGAATGAAGAATTAGAGTTATACCCGACACCGGATGGGAATGAAGCAGATGCCTCAAATGATGAGAAAGAAGAATAATCATAAATCATTCAGAGACGAGACGTTACGTCTCTTTTTTTTGGGGTAAAAGAGAAATAGAAGAAATGGATACTTGTTTAATTTTAAAATAATGGTTTTCATGCTAAAATCGTACAAGACAGCGTTCATAAAGTGAAATTCATTCAATGGGGTTATCCTTCCGCTCCCACTGCATGTTAGTTGAACAGAATTAGGAATTTACGGACTATATTCCAGCATTGACATATTGGGTTTCCCTTATGTTTAGATGAGGGGATATTACAGACCGTTAATACGTGATAAAGGAGTGTACCAATTTGGAACAACATATTGAATCGATTGTAAAATGGTTAAGAGAACGAACAGAAGCCGCAAAAGCAGACGGTTTGCTTGTTGGTGTAAGTGGCGGACTGGATTCTGCCGTTGTAGCTAATTTGATTAAACTTGCCTATCCTGATAATTCTTTAGGGGTTATCCTGCCTATCCAGACAAGTGAAAAGAATATTCAAGATGCACGTGACGTCACGACAGCTTGCGGGATAGAGGAAATGACAATCGACTTAACAGAAACACATAAAATGATGTATCAAGCCATTTCGGAAAAAATGATTGAAAGTAAAAGTTTTGCCCAAGCGCAGGATCAATTAGCCGATGCTAATTTACGTGCTCGTTTACGAATGAGCATATTATACACAATCGCAGCGCATCGTAATCATTTGGTTGTCGGGACGGATAATGCGTCAGAATGGTATACCGGCTACTTTACAAAGTATGGTGATGGAGGAGTCGATATTCTCCCACTCGTTGATTTTACAAAGGGCGAAGTGCGTGAAATGGCTCAAGCCTTAAACGTACCGCAAGCTGTGATTGAAAAAGTTCCGAGCGCTGATTTATGGGAAGAGCAGACAGACGAAATGGAAATGGGTATCTCATATGCTGTAATCGATGCGTACTTGAAGGGGAAACAAATCTCCGAGGCTGATCAAGTGTTGATTGAAAGTATGCATGAACGCACGCAGCATAAAAGGGAAAGTCTGCCAATGTTTCACAGAAAATAAAATAGATGTGTAAAACAACCTTTCTTATACAAACTATAGATAAGGAGGTTGTTTTATTATGTTGAAAAAATCAATATTTTTTCTCTCGCTTTTGTTTATCGCAGGCTGTGTAATGTCACCTGGAAATAATTCGGAACAAGAGGGATATGGAAGTCCAAGGGCACCGAGTTATAGGAGCAGCGGGCATGATGAGGGTAATGTCAATGATTACGGTAGAATGTTACAAAAAGAAGAGCTCTCAACGAATGATTTCAATTCCTACACTGATCCAACGATTACGGATAGAAGTGAACAGATTTCACAAAAATTAATGGAAAACCGCGATATTGTCATGGCTGAAGTCCACGAAAGGGATGATCAGATTTATGTTGCGGTTCGGCTTAGGGAAAATATTGCAGATACTTCCCATGAAGAAAATGTCATTCCTGAAATTGAAAAACAGGTGAGGGATGTTATGGGAACGGATGAAAAGCAGATTATTATATGGACAGACCATATCGAATGGAATCAATTCAAAAACGAAGGAGCAGAGCTCGATTTCATGGACAACTTCAACAATTTTTTTGAAAGAGAATAAGTTGAAATAATTTTAAAGTGGTGTAAAACGTTTCCAGTGAAGGTTCACAGTCCCCTACCTCCCGCTTTCCTCAGAAATCCCTAGGTATCGGGACTGTTCCCTGGGTACCTCTAATGCATATTCATGTTATTTTTATTAGATAATATTATAATATTCAGTAAGCCTTGCAATCAGTTTCTCGCGGAACAGTCCCCATACACTAAAGGCGCCTGTGAAATTGCTCGGTGGAGGCTATACTTTTCACTAGGGCCATTTTTTGGTATAGTTATTAAAGATATTGCTAGAGAGGAGAATGTCCAATGGCTGGCCATTCCAAGTGGAAGAATATACAAAGAAGAAAAGGTGCACAAGACGCAAAACGGGGCAAAATCTTCATGCGCCATGCAAAAGATATTTATACCGCAGCGAAACAAGGTGGCGGAGACGAAGCAATGAACCCGGCACTCCGTTTAGCAATCGAAAAAGCTAAAGCGGATAATATGCCGAATGATAACATAGAAAGAAACATTAAAAAAGCAACAGGAACTTTAGATGGGAGAAACTTTGAGGAAATTACTTATGAAGGTTACGGTCCTGCTGGAACAGCAATAATCGTCCATGCGCTTACCGACAATAAAAACAGAACAGCGGGAGAAATAAGACACGCTTTTAGTAAAAACGGCGGAAACCTTGGAGAAAGCGGAAGTGTCGCATTCATGTTTGACAGGAAAGGTATTATTATCATCAATAATGAACAAGGTGAGATTGATGAAGATGAAATCACACTTGAAGCACTAGAAGCTGGAGCTGACGATATCCTTACACACGAAGGCGTATATGAAATTGTTACGAGCCCGGAAAATTTCTCTGAGGTAGTTGCTTATTTTATGGAAAAAGACTTTGACATAACAGATAGCGAGTTAACGTTAATTCCACAAAATTATTCCACAGTATCGGGAGAAGATGCAGAGAAATTGCAGCAACTGATCGATGCATTGGAAGATAATGAAGATGTTCAAGAGGTTTACCATAACATTGATGAAACAAATGAATGATTATCTCTAAAACTTCTATTCCAAACTGGGATAGAAGTTTCATCATTTCTATCCTTTTATCAGGCATTAACGGTCTGTAATACCCCCACACCTAAACAGGAGTGAAGCCCAAGATGTGAAGGTGGGGAATATACAGTCCGTAAATCCCCACTGAATGAAGTTTCACTTTATCATGGTGTAACCGTCCGTAAATCTGCCGTTGTCAATTGGTGGACGAGTTAATTTAAGCGGGCTGACGTACGTGGACACTTTGATTAACCGGACTAACCTTCAGCGGGAATCCCTAACTGAATGAAGTCTTGTTTTATGTTAGTATAAATCTATGAGGAAACAAAAGGAGAAGGTCATTAGATGATTGCTTATATAAAAGGCAAGTTGATGGCGATACAAGATGAAGCTATCATTGTTGAAACAACAGGTGGAATTGGTTATGAACTGCTTTGTCCGAATCCATTTTATTACCAGCATCAACTCGAAGAAGAAGTAATGATCCAGACATATCATCATGTCCGGGAAGATGCGCAGCTTTTATATGGGTTTAAGAATGAAGATGAGAAATATTTATTCACTAAGCTGATTTCTGTTTCAGGCATTGGACCTAAAGGTGCACTTGGAATTATGAGTGCGGTTGATATCCCTTCCTTTGTTGCTGCGGTAGAAAATGAGGATGAGAAGTTCCTGACGCAGTTCCCCGGGGTAGGTAAAAAAACTGCCAGACAAATTATTTTAGACTTGAAAGGGAAGCTCACTGCCTCGTTCAGTATTACACCAACGGAAGCCGAAAATATACATAGAACAGATGAAGCTGCCTTAATAGAGGCGAAAGAAGCACTGAGAGCTTTAGGCTATACAGAAAAAGAACTGACAAGCATCATGCCTGCATTGAGAAAAGAAAACTTAACGAATTCGGATGAAATTGTCCGCAAAGGGTTAGCATTATTATTACAAAGCTGAGAGAGGAGGAAGAGTTTGATGGAAGAAAGAATGGTAGCTGGGGACGTGCAGGAAGAAGATCTTGGACTCGAACAAAGTTTACGGCCAGAAACCCTTAAGCAATATATTGGACAAGATAAAGTGAAGGAGAACTTACAAATCTTTATTCAAGCAGCTAAAATGCGGAATGAGCCGCTAGATCATGTTTTACTATCAGGACCACCTGGTCTTGGGAAAACAACGCTTGCTGCTATTATCGCCAATGAAATGGGAGTCGATTTCCGGACTACTTCAGGACCAGCGATTGAACGTGCTGGTGATTTGGCTGCAATTCTTTCCTCTCTTGAGACAGGTGACGTCTTATTTATAGATGAGGTGCACCGATTACCAAGGGTAGTGGAAGAAGTCCTCTATCCGGCAATGGAGGATTATTTCCTCGATATCGTTATCGGTACTGGCCCAAGTGCCCGTTCCGTTCGGATTGATCTACCACCATTTACTTTAGTTGGCGCCACCACACGATCTGGATTGCTGACTGCTCCGCTCCGTGACAGATTCGGTGTTTTGAGCCGGCTTGAATATTATGAACAGAAAGATTTAACATCGATTATTGAACGGACTGCTGAGATATTCGAAACATCGATTAAGAAAGAAGCAGCAGCAGAAATCGCCTTGCGAGCCAGGGGAACACCAAGGATCGCCAATCGTTTATTCAGAAGGATTCGCGATATTTCCCAAGTAAAAGGGGAAAAAACAATTAGTTTAGACATCACGAAGCAGGCGCTTGCCATGCTGCAAGTTGATGACGCGGGTCTTGATCATATTGATCATAAATTACTAACAACGATCATCGAGCGGTTTAATGGAGGTCCAGTGGGGCTGGATACGCTAGCTGCTACGATCGGAGAAGAGGCGCAAACGATTGAGGATGTATATGAACCGTATTTGATGCAGCAAGGTTTTATCCAGCGGACACCTCGTGGAAGAATGGCTACCGCTCAAGCTTATGTACATTTTGGAATGGAAGGGCCGGAAAAGAGATGAATATAAGTAAATTATTGATTATAGCGGGGATCGTTTTAATCATACTTGGACTCATCTGGCGTTTTATTGGTAGACTCCCCGGTGATATTCAGTTCAAGACTGGAAATGTGACAGTTTATTTTCCGATCGTCACTTCTATTTTAATCAGTATTATTCTGACGCTGATTTTTTATGTTATCGGCAAGTTCAGATAACGAATTCGAATAATTTGAAACCGAAACAGAATGAAGGAGATACCTATGAATATAGAAGATTTTGATTTTCATTTACCAGAGCGCCTTATTGCGCAAACGCCGCTAAAAGATAGAACCCAATCGAAGTTGCTTGTCTTAGATCGAGGTAAGGATAATCCAGAACATCGAAATTTTAAAGATATCAAGGATTATTTAAAGCCAGGTGACTGCCTTGTATTAAATGATACAAAAGTTCTGCCAGCAAGATTGTTCGGTATAAAAAAAGATACAGGTGCAAAGATTGAAGTATTGCTGCTTCATCAAGACAAAGAGGATACGTGGGAAGTATTAACGAAGCCTGCGAAAAAAGTGAAAATCGGTACGGAATTGATATTTGGAAATAATGAGTTACGTGCAGTTTGTACAGGGATTAAAGATCATGGTGGAAGAATTTTTGAATTCTATTATAAGGGCATATTCTATGAAGTGCTTGATAAGTTAGGGGAAATGCCTTTACCTCCATATATTAAGGAACAGTTACCGGAAAAAGATCGTTACCAGACTGTTTATGCGAAAGAAGAAGGATCTGCTGCTGCCCCTACGGCGGGGTTACATTTCACAACTGAATTGTTGAAAGAACTTAAGCAGTTGGGAATAAAGCTTGCCTTCATTACGTTACATGTTGGACTGGGCACCTTCCGACCAGTCAGTGTTGATAATATTAAGGAACATGAAATGCATGCGGAATTTTATCATATGTCCGAGGAGACGGCAGCTACATTAAATGAAGTTAAACAATCAAACGGCCGGATCATTTCCGTTGGTACAACATCGACACGTACATTAGAAACGATTGCAAGAGATAATAATGGGGAGTTTATTGCAACAAGCGGTTGGACGGATATTTTCATTTATCCGCCTTACACTTTCCGAGCGATCGATGGACTGATTACAAACTTTCATTTACCGAAATCAACTCTTATCATGCTGATTAGTGCTTTTGCCGGAAGAGATAAAGTGTTGGATGCTTACAGAGAAGCGGTTGAGAAAGAATATCGTTTCTTCAGTTTTGGTGATGCAATGCTAATTATATAGACAAAGGAAGAATAATATGGTACCTATAACATATGAATTAATTAAAACAGATAAGCAAACAGGTGCAAGGTTGGGCAGAGTTCATACTCCTCACGGTTCCTTCGATACACCGACATTCATGCCGGTCGGAACACTTGCAACTGTGAAGACAATGAGTCCGGAAGAGTTACAAGAGATGAACGCAAATATCATTCTCTCCAATACGTATCATCTTTGGCTACGACCGGGAGAAGATATTATCCGTGAAGCAGGCGGGCTCCATAAGTTCATGAATTGGGACGGAGCTATCCTCACCGATTCCGGAGGTTTCCAAGTGTTCAGTTTGAGCGATATGCGGGAAATTGTGGAGGAGGGTGTCCATTTTCGTAACCATTTAAACGGGGACAAGCTTTTCCTTTCTCCTGAAAAAGCGATGCAGATTCAAAATGATCTCGGGGCCGATATTATGATGGCCTTTGATGAGTGCCCGCCATATCCTGCTACTCGTGAGTATATGAAGTCTTCTGTCGAACGGACGGCGCGTTGGGCTGAGAGATGCCTCGAAGCACATGGCAGGCCGGATGAGCAAGGACTATTCGGAATTGTCCAAGGTGGGGAGTATGAAGATCTACGGAAGCAGAGTGCCAATGATTTAATCTCGCTTGATTTCCCAGGATACGCAATTGGTGGTCTTTCTGTCGGGGAACCGAAGGATGTGATGAACCGGGTACTTGATTTCACAACACC
This sequence comes from Oceanobacillus sp. HCA-5259, assembly GCF_037892815.1. Lineage (NCBI taxonomy): Bacteria > Bacillati > Bacillota > Bacilli > Caryophanales > Bacillaceae > Oceanobacillus > Oceanobacillus sp. HCA-5259. The sequence goes on from NZ_JBBKBV010000004.1 coordinate 170,261, forward strand.
ATTATTACCGACAGATAAACCGAGATATTTAATGGGGGTTGGTTCACCAGACTCCCTTATCGATGGTGCAATACGTGGAATTGATATGTTTGACTGTGTTTTGCCAACCCGGATCGCGAGAAATGGGACATGTATGACGTCAACAGGGAGACTTGTTGTGAGAAATGCGAAATTCGCACGTGATTTCCGTCCAATTGATGAAAATTGTGATTGCTATGCATGTAGAAATTATTCTCGTGCATATATTCGTCACCTTGTTAAAAGTAATGAAACATTTGGATTTAGACTTACCACTTATCATAATCTTCATTTTCTGTTAAAATTAATGGAGCAAGTACGAGCTGCTATACGCGAAGATCGTCTTGGTGATTTTAAAGAGGAGTTTTTTGAACAATACGGGTTTAACAAACCAGACGCAAAAAACTTTTAACTTGAAAATGTTCTCATATTGAGATAGAAGGAAGGAGGATGAACGTTGGATTTAATGGCATTGTTACCGATAATTTTAATGTTTGTAATTTTTTACTTCTTGCTAATCCGTCCACAGCAAAAGAGGCAGAAACAAGTAAGAGAAATGCAAAATGATCTGCAAAAAGGTGATAAGGTTATTACAATCGGCGGTTTCCATGGAATTATCCATGCGCTTGATGAAGGTACAGTAGTTATTCAAGCAGGAGACGGTACGAAACTTACGTACGACCGATCCGCAATCCGCGAGAAGGTTGCTGAGTAAGCTCAAATGTGATTCAACTACATAGAATTGCAAACAAAAAATGGTCCTATTAAAGGGCCATTTTTGTAATTTCAAGTAGGTGATTGTCTATTAATGTACGTAATCTCGATAACTTTTTAAACCATGAATATAGCTTCCTGCACTCCGCTTTCCATGAGGAGTCTCCGTGTGTTTTTTCGTTAAGATATAATACAAAATAATATAATAGGACCTACATGTTAGAGTATCTTCTGGAGCAGTATCGAGGTATCAGGACTACGGACTTCAAGTAGAGAAGAAAGGACCTGTTTAGCTCATTCTGCATCTTTTTGAAAGAGGTTAACGCCGATCATGCCACCGAAGATTGCGGCTAGTATGAAGCCTGTGTGGTGAAGCATCTGCTGTATGGAAAAGCCATTTTGATAGCCGAGATATTGAACAAGGAAAATAAATAACGTAAAACCGAGTCCAGTTAACCCGCCAACGACCCATCCCTTTGACTTCCCCTTAATTCCAGTGATCATCCCACCAATAAACAACCCGACCAACCCGACTGAAAATGCTACCCAAGAAAGCATCCATTGACTAATTGTCGTAAACTGTAAAACTAATGCCAACACAAAACTAGAAACTACAATGAACAAAAGAATGAAGATCCAGCCATATAATAAAGCGATCAATTGCCGTTGCAACGTAATCTCCCCCTATGGTCGTCCTTTTTATTACTTTATTCAACTATGCGCCCTAATAGAAGTGAATTTTCACAGAATCTCCAATTTTCCCGTTTAGCGTAACCATTTATCAAAAATAGGGATTGCTCGCAGTTCTTCCTTTGTAATAAACTGGAGTAGAAACAATACACTGAGATAAATTGCAATCAATAGAAGGAAGACCAACCCAAGCATCATGATTCCCCCTGAACTTAAGATATAAATTTCTCTTAACATCCAACCGACGAAAAAAGGCAAGAGGAAAAGAGCGATCATTTTCAGCATATCTTTGAGGGGAATATGATATTTGATTTTTTTATTCAACACCGTTAAGTGTAATAAAGTAACGAGTATGACGGAGGTTGAAAGAGCAATGGCTACACCATTCATCCCGAATGCTGGTTGCTGTGCCAACACAAAAATTATTAATAATTTCATGAAGGTGCCAATCAATGTATTCCACATCGATTCCTTTGCATAATCAAGTGCTTGAAGTGCCGATTGTAATGGTGCTTGAATGTAAAGTAGAATATAAAAGGGGGCCATTAGGATGAGCAGCTGATTGGCACTCGAACTTCCGTACATGAATAATAAAATTTGTTCAGAGAAGAGTAACAATACAATAGTCGCAATCGCTCCTGAGGCAAATGAAATCCGGATTGCTTGATGAATCCGATAATGTATAAGTTTTTGATTGTTTTTTGCTCCTGCTTCGGAAATGGATGGAATCAGCGCGATTGCAAGAGAATGTGTAATAAAGGTTGGTAAGAATAGTAATGGGATGACGTAGCCTGTCAGTTCACCGTACTGCTTCGTAACTAGTGTTGCAGTCACTCCTGCAATAGCAAGAGCTTGAGAAACGAGAATCGGCTCAAGGAAATTAGAGATAGATCCAATCAGTCTGCTGCCAGTGCTCGGCAAGGCTATTGAGAATAATTCACGCATCGTTTCCCGTGTATTCCTGAAATATGAACGGATTGGTCTTCGATTTTTACCTGATTTTCGCAATTTAAACTGATATAGCATGTACATAAGAGAGGCAAACTCGCCCAGGATTACACTGAACATTGCTCCTGCTGCAGCGAACTCAACACCATAGGGAAGAAGTAGCTTAATGAAAATATAAACAAACACTATCCGGACGATCTGTTCGAACACTTGTGCATAGCTTTGCGGCTTCATATTATGCTTGCCCTGGAAGTATCCCCGAAGAACGGATGAGATGGCGACAATTGGAACAATCGGACTAATTGCGAGCAATGGATAAATCGTGCGCTCATCTGTGAGCAGCGTCGAGGCGATATAGGGCGAACCGAGTATCATAGCGATTGTTAAAATAATACTTGTGACTGAAGTAATGAGCAGAGAGACGACAAGAATGCTTCTGATTTTCTCATGATTACCTACTGCATCGGCTTCGGCAACACGCTTAGCAATAGCAACAGGCAGCCCAATTTGGGTTAATGTAATGACTAAAAACAAGGTCGGAAGGGCGAGCATATACAGGCCTACACCTTCTTCACCAATTAAACGCGCAACTACAATTCGGTTGATAAAACCGAGGAAACGCGTAATCATTCCAGCTAGCATAAGGATTAAAGCACCTTGTAAAAATGTTTGCCTTGTCATTTTATCGTCCTGCCTTCTCAAAAAATACAAATTCATATACAATAATATATATGCAAATGTGTTGGCCAAGCATGACAAGATTCTATAAATACTCCATTTAGGAGGGGTGGATTATGGAAACAATTCAAAGCGTTAAAAAATGGAAAATAACCGTTACACCTTTTTTACACAGTAAAGCTGAAGAACTGCATCTAATGGGTTATGAACAGGCGACTAGCGAAGATGTCTGGAAATGCCTTGTAGATAAAGTATGGAAAGGGTATCCGGATAAGCGGATTTATGAGACGGTAGCTGATATTATGCAATTAAACTCATCCATTTACTTAAGCTACCTTACCGTTAGTTCGTTTCAAGATGATGATCTTGCCGGTTCCATTGCTGCTTTATTAGATACATAAAGGAATTTTAACCCGAGAGATTAAGGGAGGAACAAGGAACATGAAAAAGAGAGGCAGACTCGTTGCCTTTTTTCTAATCGTGCTTATTTTTGGCACACTGATTGGAACAACGACAACTGGAGTTACAAAAAACATAAGTTTAGGATTGGATTTACAAGGTGGCTTCGAAGTCTTGTACGAAGTCGAACCGATTGACGAAGAACAGGAGATTACCCGCGGCCTAATGGAGGGTACTGTTCAAACACTGAACGACCGGGTGAACCGTCTAGGAATTAGTGAGTCGGTCATTAACATTGAAGGAGAGAACCGCATACGTGTACAGCTTGCCGGTGTAGAGAATCAGCAAGAAGCGAGGGATATGCTTGCAACATCCGCGCAACTCTCTTTCCGTGACGTAAATGATGTCGAGCTGTTGGATGGTTCCGACGTCAAGCCGGGGAGTGCGAAACAAGACTTCGACCAAACCACGAATGCACCGATTGTTTCCCTCAAATTGAATGATGCGAATAAATTCGGTGAAGTCACTACACAGATTAAAGAAATGGGACCACCTGATAATTTATTGGTTATTTGGATGGACTTCCAGGAAGGGGATTCCTTTAAAGAGGAAATACTGAAAGAAGAGCCGAAATTCGTGTCCGCACCAAGTGTTGATCAGACATTGCATACGACAGATGTCATGATAACCGGTGATTTCACGGTGGAGTCAGCGAAAGCATTGGCTGATATTATCAACTCCGGTTCCTTACCGGTCCATATGAACGAAATATTCTCTACTTCTGTTGGAGCTCAGTTTGGAGAACAGGCACTGAATGATACAGTCTTTGCAGGTATCATTGGAATAGGCCTTGTCGTTCTATTTCTAATTGCCGTTTATCGCTTTACTGGATTCATTGCTTCCATCAATTTGATTATTTATACGTATCTTGTCCTTGTTGTCTTTATGGCGATGAACGGTGTATTAACACTTTCAGGTATTGCCGCCCTGATTCTTGGTGTAGGTATGGCAGTGGATGCGAACGTCATTACGTTTGAACGCTATAAGGAAGAACTCCGGTCCGGTAAATCGGTGAAAGCTGCCTTCCAAGCAGGAAGCAAGAACTCCTTCCGTACGATATTAGATGCGAACATCACGACTATGATTGCAGCGGTTGTCCTATTCATTTTTGGTACAAGCTCCGTCAAGGGATTTGCAACGATGTTAATTATCAGTATTCTCGTCAGTTTCATCACGGCAGTATTTGGAACGAGACTATTCCTAAGATTCTGGGTGAAAAGTGGCTTCTTGAAAAATAGAAAGACATGGTTTGGCGTTAAGAATAAAGAAATTAAAGATATTGCGGAACCAGAGAGGGAACCAAAACTATTTAACCGAGAAGTTGATATTGTAAAACACAGGAAAAAGTTTTTTGTATTTACGGGGATTCTTTTAGTGGCTGGGTTTGCAGCGCTAGCAATCTTCAAGATTAATCCTGGCATTGATTTTACAAGTGGATCACGAATAGAGGTAATCGCAGATGAACCGATTGATATCGAAGAGGTAGAACAGACATTTTCAGACCTTGGAGTGGAAGCGAGCAGTCTCGTACCTTCTGGAGAAAATAATGAACTTGCTGTTGCTCGCTTTGATACGGTACTTTCCGATACAGAAATTACCGAAATCCAACAAACCTTTAATGAAAAATATGGCTTTGATCCAGGGATAAGTATTGTCTCCCCGATCGTTGGAGAAGAACTCGTGAAGAATGCGGTCTATGCGGTTGCAATTGCAGCGGTATTCATCATTATTTATGTTGCATTCCGGTTCGAATTGATATTCGGGGTTACAGCAGTCCTTGCACTTCTACATGATGTATTGATCATGTTGTTCGCTTTCAGTATTACGCAAATTGAGTTTGATATAACGATTGTTTCGGCAATCCTGACGATTATCGGTTACTCCATTAATAATACGATTGTAATCTTTGACCGAGTTCGGGAGAATATTCAATTTGAAAAACGGGTAACGTCTAATAAAGTACTTGCTAGGATTATTAATAAGAGTATTATTCAGTCGTTTACTCGTACAATGAATACGACAATATCAACATTAATTGCGATTCTTGCATTTCTTGTACTCGGAACGTCGTCCATCTTTACGTTTACTCTTGCATTAGTAATTGGGTTAGTTGCAGGTACGTATTCTTCCCTCTTCCTTGCAGCTCAAGTATGGCTCGTCTGGCGAGGGAAGAATCTCAAAGAAAAACCACTCGATTTCAGAAAGAAAAAACGAGTGGAAGGACCCCAAGTATAAGCTCTTAGGAGGAGATGGAAATGAAAGGTCAGGGTTACGTTATTCTGGCAATTGTACTAACGATTTTAATATCAATATTTGCCGTTATCAATATTGAGCCTGTCCAAGTGAACTATTTCTTTTGGAGTGCGACATCTCCTCTCATTCTCGTTATTTTGTTTTCCGTTTTAATGGGAGGACTCATTACAGCTGGTGCAGGCATGTTTAAAATCTTTCAAATGCGGAAGCAAATGATGAAGCTTGAGAAGGAACATAAGCTTTACCGGGAACGTTTGGAGAAAGCGGGCATCACACCACCTGTAATTAAAGAAGAAACAAAGGAGAAAAACGTTAAAACCGTTCCTAAAAAGAATAATTAAATTGCTACCCCTGCCGGTCTTTTGTATAATAGATTGGTCAGGGGTGAATTTATGTTACATAGCAAGGCAAACTGGAAAACATTAACAATTGAATCTG